>JBOGVL010000202.1:0-5750 GCA_050692535.1 Actinomycetota bacterium
GCCCGAAGGATGGGACGTTCGCGAGGACGGTCCAGAGACCTCGGCCGTCAGCCCGACCGGGCGAATCGTCGTCTCGTTCGGGCTCGGGGCCCCCGGCGAGATCGAGGCGGCGTCCGCGCAGCTACTGGAATCGATGCGCGACACCCAAAGCGATCGGCAGCTCGTCGGGAGGACCTGGGATTCGATCGGGGGAGCCCGCTCGCTCCTGGTGAGCGGCATCGCCGACGAGTCGGGGCGATCCGTGCGGTTCCTGGCAATCACGGTCCGGGGCCGGCCGCGCAACTACGCGATTACGATCTCCGTCCCGGCGAGCTCGGATCCGGACCGGATCCTGCCTCGCCTCGAGCGGCTCGTGACCTCCTTCGAGATCCTGTACCCGACCACCGACGCGGTGCGCTAGCAGCGCGCTTCGGCGGCCGGCGGCCCGGCACCAACGTCCGTGCCGCGGCTGGCGTTCGCGTCCACGTCAGCCCGCGACTCAGAGGGTCCGGGCCAGGTCGAAGACGGCGTTCGCGAACCTGCCCGCGTCGCGCGGGGCGAGCGGCCCGCCCGGCAGCTCGACGACGAACGCGGTCGAGTCCCCGTACGTGTGGTTCTGCCACGACGTCGCGGTGCCGTTGAACCGTCCGAGATGGACGAGCGGGAGGCCGACCAGCCGCGCGTACCGGCGCTGGACGGCGACGTCGCCGCCCGAGCGATCGACGAGCGCCAGCGGTTGGTGGAACCAGATCGTGACGTCCGGCTCGATCGCGTCGATCAGCCGAGCGGCGATCCGCGACTCCCGCTCGGAGAGCGGACGGCGCCCCGGGTAATAGCGGCCGTGCGGTCCGGGCTCCCATCCGAACGGGAAGTTGCGGTTCAGGTCGACGCCGCGCGAGTTCACTCGCGACTGGGCGGCGCGCCCGTCGGGGTTCAGGTTCCTCAGCACCCACAGGTCGACGAAGTGGCGGGGACTTCCGGCGAGGAGCCGGTCAGCGATCCGCGCCCCGGCGCACTCGTCGCCGTGGATGCAGCCGACGACCAGGATGCGGACGTCTTCGGGGTCGCCCTCGTGGAACACCCGGATCGGGCGCCCCTCGTACGACTCGCCGAGCAGGGAACGCTCCTCGACCCGCGGCGCCGCCGACGCGAGCGAGGCCGCGGAGACCACCGCGGCGGCCGCGAGCACCGCGAGCGCGCGCCGGCCGATCAGGCCGACGCGATCAACAACGCGAACGCGAGCGGCGTGGTCGCCGCGAAGTCGATCGCCGGCTCGACCGTTGGCCACGAGCGGACGTTATCCCAGTACCTCGCGCCCTTCCCGTCGAACGCTCCGAACGCGTCGCCGCCCCCGGGCGGGCACGGGCGCGTCTCGTCGAAGACCCCGAGGTAGGCGAACTGGTCCGTGGAGTTGGTCCCGTTCACGGCGGCCCCGACCAGCAGGGGCGGTGTGCCGTCCAGGCCGCCCGACAGGTTCGCGACCTGGTGGTGGAGGCAGCGGGGGAACGTCGACCCCGCGCCGACGATGAAGGAGGTGCCCCACGCGTTCGCGCCGAGCACGACGTCGAGCTGGTGCCGGCCGAACACCGCGTACGCGTCGTCACCGGTGAGCCCCTCGTAGAGCAGGGCCGTGATCGCGAGGCCCTGGCCGTGCGAGGTCCCGTCGTAGGCAGCGTACGGGAAGCCGAACCCGAACGGATCCTCGCCGCTCTGGTCGACGGCGCCGTCGAGCTGGCGTGCGACGTCGGCGATCAGCGTCTGGCGGTCGACCTCCAGGCCCGAGGGGTTCCCGGCGTCCGCGATCGCCGCGGCGAGCTCCGCGTGCGCCAGCGCGCTCACGTCGTACAGGTTCAGCGTGTCGCCGAGCTCGTCGCCGTCGACGTACTCGCCGGCCCAATGGGCCGCCTGCTCGAGGTAGTAGGCGGCGTCGGCGTGCGGGAGGCCCGGGTTTGGCCCCGCGGCCGCGGTCGCGAGCATCAGCTCGATCGCGCCGAGCTCGAGGTCGGAGTGCCACTCGGTCTCCGGGTAGTAGTCGAACGGTGAGAACGTGACCAGGCGGCCGGGATCGGTGTCGGCGAGGTCGAAGACGTGCTGTCCGGCCAGCAAGCAGCGACCCGCGAACACCGGGTCGGTGGGGCGGAAGACCTGCGCGCACAGGCCGAACGCGGCGGCGAGCCGGCCCGCCAGGTTGGGGCTGACCGGCGAGCCCGCGGGGCCGGCTCGGAACACGGGGCGATGGCGGATGAACCGGTACGCGGGGTCGCCCGCTCCGTACCGGTCGTCCTCCTCGGGCAGACGCCAGACGCCGTGGTCGCCCTCGTAGCGGGCGTTCCCGTCGCCGAATCCGACCTGGTAGTAGAGCGTCTGCGACTGGTCGTCCCACATCTTCAGGAGCCAGTCCAGCTCGAACCGCAGCTCGTCGGTGAAGTCGGCTGCCGACCCGGGGCCGAGGAGGCCGGGATGGTCCCGCCGCGCCATCAGGAGCAGGGCCGCCGTGTAGCTCTCGGTCTGCACTCCCTTGATGTAGTCGCCTGCGTCGAACCAGCCGCCCGAGACGTCGATGCGTGCCGCGCCGGGGACCGGCACCGGGCCGATCGGGACAAGGTCGGGCGTGAAGCGGAGCTCGCGGAACACCCTTGCCCGGCGGTCGTGCAGGTGCGACGGCTCCCGGCCGAGCGCGCCCGGGATCACGTCGGGCCCGTCCCGCTGCGCCCGATAGAACTCCAAGGCGTTCGCGAGCAGCGGCCCGAAGAGATCCCGCGGATCTCCGATCTCGAACGCCGGCGAGGCGGCGGCGACGGGACCCTCCACCGCGATCGTGTAGGTCCCGGGCGTCGTCACGGCGTCGAAGTCGATGGCGTACACGTCCGTGAACCCCTTGCTCCACCGTCCGAGCCGCTCGCCGATCGAGCCGGACGCCACCACGGCGCCCCCGTCGGCCCGGACCTCGAACGTCGCGCCGGTCGCGTCGGCGGGCGACAGGAGGTAGGCGCGCTTGGGACCGTCGCCCGGATACCCGACCTGGTTGACGCGCACGAAGCCCGTTCCCGACCCGCCGGCCGCCTCGACCGGCGCACCGCACGCGGCCGCCGCGAGGACCGTGACGAGCCCGATGGCTACGATGACCAGCCGGATCCTCTCGACGCGCATGCCGGCCTCCTCCGCGGGTTCGGACGCAATAGGAAAGATTCCTTACTATTACGTCGACCCAACCCTACCGTGACCGCGCCCGCCGAGGCAAGACTCGGGCGAGCCGGCGCGCGTTAGGGGAGGGAAGCGGGGTCCAGGACGAGGTCGTCGGGGATCGAGAGGGCGGAGCGCTCGTCGGTGTGCTCATCGGCGCCCGGACGCTGCCCGGGGACCCAGAACTCGACCGTCGTGCCGTCGCCGGGCAGGCTGAGGAGGCGGCACCAGCCGCCCGCCATCTCGGCGCGCTCGCGCATCGAAGAGAGCCCCAGGTGACCGCGCTCGGGTGTGACCGCCTCCTGTGAGGCGAACCCGACGCCGTCGTCGCTGATCCGGAGGAGGAAACCACCGTCCTGCTCGACGAGCCGGACGTCGACGCGGTCGGCCTGGGCATGCTTGTGGGCGTTCGCGAAGGCCTCCTGCGCGAGCCGGTAGAGGACCACGCGGAGCTCGGCCGGAGGCTGTGAGTCGAGCCGGTCGTCGACCTGGAACTCGAAGTCGCCCTTGAGGCTCTCCAGGTACTCGCGCAGGGCGGGGCCGAGACCCTGCTGATCCAGGGCGTGCGGGCGCAGCTCGAAGATCAGATGGCGCATGCCGTCGATGGAGCTCCGGACCACCTGGAGGAGCTGATCGAACACCTCCCGTTCCGCGGGGTCCGCGATCGACTTGCGCATCAGCTGGATGCGCATGCTCGTCGCGATCATCTTCTGCACCGGGTCGTCGTGGATGTCCTCCGCGATGCGCTTGCGCGTCTCCTCCTCGGCGTGCACCAGCCGAGCGAGCAGCCTCCGCCGTTGCTCGTCCACGATCCGGAGGTTCTCCAGGCTCTCGCTGAGATCCTGCGTCCGCTCCTCGACCTTGACCTCCAACTCGAGGTTGTGGGAGCGGAGCTGCGCCTGCAGCGCGCGGTTTTCCTCGAGCTTCTGCTCGAGCTCGGCGCGCAGCCACGCGTTGTTGAGGGTAAGCGCCGCGTGCGAGGCGAACTGTTCGACGACGGTGATGACCCACCGCTTGATCTCGTGCCGGCGCGCCGGGTGCTCGACGGCGACGATGCCCAGCCGAAACCCGCGGTCCACCAGGAGCGGAACGACGAGCACGTTCCTGGCGCCCGGAAGGAGCGAGGACAGGCGAGGATCCGACGACGGATCGAGCGTGCGCACGAGCTGCGTCGCTCGGCGGTCCCACGCCTGCTCCATCACGCGGTCCAGGCCCGGGTCGAAGGGCGGGGGCTCGCCCTCGCCCCGGTAGGCCATCAGCGCGAGATCATCCCTCGGGGACGCCAGCACCACGCCGCGCGTGAAGCCGAGGACTCGGCAGAGGGAGTCCAGGAGGACTTCGGGGATCTCGGATGCCGTCGTCCGCCCGTCGAGGTCGCGGACCGTGACCGAGAGCTCCTCGAGGTCGACCTTCTGGATGCGGAGCTCGCGCTCGTTCACCGCCGAGCAGGACGCGGCGATCAGCGCGACGAACCACAGCGCGCTCACCTGGAGGATCGACATCGTTCGGAAGTTCGTCCCGCCGGGCAGGGCCGAGTCGAGCGCCTCGCGGATCGGCAGGATCGACGCCGCCTGGCCGTACAGGACGACGAGGTACAGGATCGAGTGCCACGCCGCGACCTTCAGCCCGGTGCGGTAGGAGGCGAGCAGACTCACCGCCACGACGTGCGCGAAGAGCAGGAAGCGCAGCGGGCTCAGCGTGCCGCCCGTGGAGTACGTGACCCACGCGAGATACACGCCGTCGACGAGCAGGGTTGCGGCGATGATCCAGTGCACCCGGCGTCGCGGCACCCGGCGGATGGCCCAGGGAAGGAGGAGCAGCGAGAGGTAGGCGGCCGACCCAATCGCGAGCTCGGCGGCCGGCGCCTGCGCGATCGCCGGCTCGAGCAGGGTGAACAGGAGGACGATGAGGACCATCCCGGCGCGGACCCCGCCCAGCGTCCCCGTGCGCTCGGCGAGCGACACGAGCTCGCTCGGCTCCGGGCGCGCTCGGGTCGGCGCGGGTCCTCGCATGATCAGGCGAAGTTGACGACGTCCGGGCCGACCGGGGCGAGCGCCAGCTTGGGGTCGCGCCGGTCGAGCCGGTTCTGCATCGCGACGAACGCGGCGACGATCAACGTCAGGATCACGGGGAACGCCAGCCCCGCAACCACGTTGTCGAGGAGGTTGCCGAACCCCGTGGCTCCGTCGCTCGGAGCGGTTCGGAAGTTTCCCACCGGGTCGGCCGCCGGAGCCGGGGCCGAGGATCCGATCGAGGTCGTCGGCGCGAGCGTGCCGCCGACCCGGCCCTCGTCGGATCCGTCGCGTCCCGAGCCGGCGCCGGGGATGACGCCGCCGCCCGCGCCGCCCGGGTCGGGTTTCGGAACGACCTCGCCCTCAACGACGGTCTCGGCGACCTCGTCGAGCAACGATCCCTCGCCGGATACGGTGTCGGCCGTCTCCTCGATGCCTCCGACCACCTCTGTCGCGGTCTCCTCCACGGTCTCGACCACGACCTCGACGGTCTCCTCCACGGTCTCGACGGTTCCGTCGACCGTGTCCTCCACCGTCTCGGCGGTGCCCCCGACGGTGTCTTCGACCGTCTCGACC
>JBOGVL010000203.1:0-5740 GCA_050692535.1 Actinomycetota bacterium
GTCCGGGCCCGGCGACCCCGCTTCGCCGGCCGTGGCCGGGCCCGGCGACCCCGCTTCGCCGGCCGCCGAGGTGGACCTTCCGAAGCCGCGCCCGGAGCCGCCTGCCCCCGAATCGGGGGACGCCGAACCGGCCGGGGACGTCGACCGATTCTCCCTGGCCCGAGAGTTCTCGCGCCTGCTACAGGACGACCGGGACCCTGCCGATGGATAGGCGACCTAGGCCCAAAGGACGTATGTCGGCATGGTGAGCGCGAAGCGCAAGCCGAAGCAGCTCGGCCAGATCCTGCTCGAACAGGGACTGTTGACCGAGGAGCAGCTCAACCGCGCCCTGGAAGAGCACGGCAACACACCCAAGTCGCTCGGGCGGGTGCTCATCGACCTCGGTTTCATCCGCGAGCGCGACCTCGTGCGCGCGCTGGCCGAGCAAGTCGGGCTGGAATTCGTCGATCTCTCCGATTACCGGATCGACGCCGGCATCGCCACCATGATCCCCGACGCCATCTGCCGCCGCTACCGGGCGCTCGCGATCGACGAGCGGGACGGGAAGCTCCTGGTCGCGATGTCCGACCCGGCAAACGTCTACGCGCTGGATGACATCCGCACGATCACCGGCCGCGAGGTGCAGCCCGTCGTGGCGACGGCGAACGACGTCGAGCAGGCGATCGCCAAGTTCTCGGGGATGGGGGACCAGGTCGAGGCGCTCGCCACCGAGGCCGTCGAGGCGATGGACACGGACGCGGACCTCGGCGACGTGGAGGCCGCGGTCGAGGACGCCCCGATCGTCAAGCTGGTCCAGGCGATCATGACGCAGGCCGTCGCCGATCGTGCGTCCGACGTCCACATCGAGCCGAGCGAGAAGGACGTCCGAGTGCGGTTCCGCGTGGACGGGGTGCTCCACGAGGTCATGCACTCGCCCAAGAGCATCCAGAACGGCCTGATCAGCCGCCTGAAGGTGATGGCCGACCTCAACATCGCCGAGAAGCGCGTCCCCCAGGACGGGCGGATCTCGATGCGCGTGAACACGAAGCAGCTCGACCTGCGGCTGGCGACCCTGCCGACCGTGTACGGCGAGAAGATCGTGATCCGGATCCTGGACAAGAGCAACGCCATGCTCCAGCTGTCCGACCTGGGGTTCCTCGACGACGCCTACAAGCGCTACGAGCAGGAGTTCCGGAACCCGTACGGGGCCATCCTCGTCACGGGACCCACCGGGTCGGGGAAGTCGACGTCGCTGTACGCGACGCTCAACATCCTCAACAGCCCCGACAAGCACATCGTCACGGTCGAGGACCCGGTCGAGTATCGGCTCGCGGGCGTGAACCAGATCCAGGTGAACCCCAAGGCGGGGCTGACCTTCGCCTCGGCGCTTCGGTCCATCCTGCGCGCCGACCCGGACATCATCCTGATCGGTGAGATCCGCGACCGCGAGACGGCGATGATCGCGGTCGAGTCCGCCCTCACGGGCCACCTCGTCCTCTCGTCCCTCCACACCAACGACGCGCCGAGCGCGGTCACCCGGCTCATCGAGATGGAGGTGGAGACCTTCCTGGTCGCCTCGGCGGTCGACTGCGTCGTCGCCCAGCGGCTCGCCCGCAAGCTCTGCGAGCGGTGCAACGAGCCCTACGAGCCCGAGCCCGCCGAGCTCCTGGAGGCCGGCCTGCCCGAGTCCCGACTCGGTGAACCGGGGGATTTCCGCCGCTCGGTCGGGTGTCAGGCGTGCTCGAACACCGGCTACCGCGGCCGGCTGGGGCTTTATGAAGTGATGCCGATGTCCGAAGAGATCGAGAGGCTCACGGTCGACCGCGCCTCGTCCGAGACGATCCGCGCCGTGGCGATCGAACAGGGAATGCAGACGCTCCGCGACGACGGCCTCGAGAAGGCGCGTGCGGGTCAGACGTCGATCGAGGAGATTGCGAGGGTGGTGAAGTGAGATGAGTGCTTCGGTTGAAGAGGAGATGCAGGTCCCGGTCCCCGAGCTGCTCGAGGTGGTCCTCGAGCGGGAGGCGTCCGACCTCCACCTCACGGTGGGGGCGCCGCCGACGATCCGCCTGCACGGCGACCTCGTCCGGCTGGACGAGTACCCGCAGCTCACGCCCCGAGCGTTGCAGGGGATGATCTACGCGATCCTTCCCCAGAAGATGCGCGAGCGGTTCGAGCAGGAGCTCGAGCTCGACATGTCCTACTCCCTGCCCGGCAAGGCGCGATTCCGCGTCAACGTGTACCTGCAGCGGGATTCGATCGGGGCCGCGTTCCGGCTGATCCCCTACGAGATCCAGTCGATCGACACGCTGGACCTGCCGAGCGTGGTCGCCGACCTGGCGCGATACCCGCGGGGGTTCGTCGTCGTCACCGGGCCGACCGGCTCGGGAAAGTCGACGACCCTGGCCTCCATGGTCGACATCGTGAACCGGGAGCGCCGGGCCCACATCATGACCGTCGAGGACCCGATCGAGTTCCTCCACCGGCACAACCGGTGCATCGTCAACCAGCGCGAGATCGGGGCGGACACGCACTCGTTCTCCCAGGCCCTCAAGCACGTGCTGCGTCAGGACCCCGACGTGATCCTGGTGGGCGAGATGCGGGACCTCGAGACGATCTCGACCGCGATCACTGCCGCCGAGACTGGCCACCTGGTCTTCGCGACCCTGCACACCCAGGACGCTCCGCAGACGATCGACCGCATCATCGACGTGTTCCCGCCGCATCAGCAGCAGCAGGTCCGTGTCCAGCTCGCGACGACGTTGCAGGGCGTGGTGACCCAGCAGCTGCTCCAGACCGCCGACGGCCACGGGCGATGCGTCGCGGTCGAGGTCCTCATCTGCACGCCCGCCGTGCGCAACCTGATCCGCGAGGGCAAGACGCATCAGATCTACTCGATCATGCAGGCCGGCGGCCGGTTCGGCATGCAGACCATGGACCAGTCGCTCGCCAACCTCGTGAAGGCGGGCAAGGTCACGCAGCAGCTCGGGTACGAGCGCTGCCACGACCCCGAGGAGCTCAACCGGCTCATCGGCGGCGGTGGCGCAAGCTTCGACGCGGGCTACGGCGCGGCCGCGGCGGCCGGAATCATCATGGGCGACTACTGACGAGGAAGGGTCGAACGATGCCCCAAACCTACGACTACAAGGTCCGCGATCGCACCGGGAACCTCGTCTCCGGCCAGCTCGTCGGCGACAGCGAGTCGCTCGTCCAGCACAAGCTCCGCGAGATGGGGATGACGCCCGTCGAGGTGAAGAAGCACAGCGACGGGTTGAAGATGGAGATCAACCTCCGTCCGGGCCGCGTCAAGCTCAAGCAGATCGCGATCTTCTGCCGTCAGTTCGCGACGATGGTGAACTCGGGCCTGCCGATCCTGCGCGCGCTCTCCATCCTGGGCGACCAGACCGAGAGCAAGGAGCTCTCCAAGGTGCTGCTCGCGGCCAGGACCGACGTCGAGCAGGGCTCCTCGTTGTCCAACGCGCTGGCCAAGCACCCCAAGGCCTTCAACAACCTGTTCATCTCGATGGTCAAGGCGGGGGAGGCAGGCGGTGTGCTCGACGAGGTCCTCCTGGAGCTCGCCGACCAGATCGAGAAGGAGGTCGAGCTCAAGCGCAAGATCAAGTCGGCCATGACGTATCCGGTCGTGGTGGTCTGCCTGGTGGCGCTGATCCTCACCGCGATGCTGCTGTTCGTCGTGCCCCAGTTCGAGACGATCTTCGCGAACCTGGGCGGCGAGCTGCCGCTGCCGACGAAGATCCTGCTGGCCGTCTCGGACGCCGTCCGGACGTACTGGTGGGCCGTCATCCTCGGCGGCGTGGGACTGAGCGTCGGCTTCCGCCGCTACAAGAAGACGGACGCCGGGCGGGCGCGAATCGACGCGATCAAGATCCGCGTGCCCGTGTTCGGACCCCTGTTCCACAAGGTGGCGCTGGCCCGTTTCTCGTCGACGTTCGGCATGCTCCTGCACGCCGGGGTGCCGATCTTGCAGACGCTGGACATCGTCAAGGACACCGTGAACAACAAGGTGATCTCGAAGGCCGTGGACGACGTGAAGGGGAGCGTCCGCGAGGGCGAGTCGATCGCCAAGCCGCTGTCCAAGCACGCTGTGTTCCCCCCGATGGTCGTGCAGATGATGGCCGTCGGCGAGGAGACGGGCGCCGTGGACACCATGCTGGAGAAGGTCTCCGAGTTCTACACCTCGGAGGTCTCGGCGGCCGTTGACGCGCTCACTTCGCTGATCGAGCCGCTCCTGATCGCCGTCATCGGAGGGTTGGTGGGCGCGGCCGTCGTCGCCCTGTACATGCCGATGTTCAGCATCATCAACCTGATCGAGTAACCGCGTCCCACCGGAGGCCGGCGGACCGAGCGGCGGATGCCGTCCGCCGGCCTCCCTCCATCGTTCGGCACCGTCCCGGAACGCCCTGCCCCGCAGGTGACTACCTCGATCGGGTCATTCCGGGCCAAAGACGCCTACGGCGTTCAAGGCCGGAGCCCCGGCCGCCGAAACGAGGAGAGAAGCGCGTCGACGGGGCGCGCGTGCATTCGAAAGGGAGGTGACTCCATGCTCGAGCGTTTCTGGCAGCACCGGAAGGACGAGGAGGGCTTCACCCTCATCGAGCTCATGGTGGTCGTTCTGATCATCGGCATCCTGATCGCCATCGCTCTGCCGACCTTCCTCGGCGCTCGTCAGCGGGCTCAGAACCGGGCCGCCCAGTCGGACCTGCGCAACGGCCTCGCCGCCGCGAAGACCTTCTTCACGGACAACGAGACCTACACGGGGTTCACGGCGACCGCCTCTGAGGCCATCGAGCCGTCCCTCACGTGGGCCGTCTCGGCGACCACGGTGCAGGGCACGGTCGGCATCCAGGTGTCGGACACCGCCGCTCCTGTGATCGTGGGCGGGCAGATCCTGCTCCAGACCCAGAGCGAGTCGGGGAACGGCTACTGCATCGCCGACGTCTCGACCGGTCCGGGCACGACCTACGGCAACAACACGACGGGTGGCGACTTCGCCAACGTCGCGGCTTGCACCGGCGGCTGGTAAGCCAACCGTTCGCCACGGCTTGAGGGGCGGCCCTTCGGGGGCCGCCCCCTCATCCGTTTCTCCGGAGGTCGCAGGATGCTCGACAGATCGCGAGTCGAACAGGAGGAGGGCTTCACCCTCATCGAGATGATGGTGGTCGTTCTCATCATCGGGATCCTGATCGCGATCGCCCTGCCGACGTTCCTCGGCGCGAGGGAGACGGCCTCCGACCGGGCCGCCCAGAGCGAGATGCGCACCGGGCTCGCGGCGGGGCTCGCCTTCTACTCCGAGCAGCAGGACTGGGACACCTTCACCGCGACGCAGGCGGAGACCGAGGAGTCGAGCCTCGAGTGGATCGACGGGGGAGCTCCGACCCTCGGGCAGATCTCGATCCACGTGCACACGGGTCAGGAGCTTCTGCTCGTGAGCGTGTCGTCGACCGGGCGCTACTACTGCCTGGCGCAGGTCGCGGGGAGCCCGTCGACGGCCCGTGGGCAGGGGACGGCGTTCGACCAGGTCGACACGGTCGCCGAGTGCACGAGCGGCTGGTAGGCCTCAAGGGTGGCCCCCAAACGGCCGATTCATCACTCAGAGGTGTATCCACCATGACCACGTCCCGAGGACTGCTGGCACGGATCCGCGCTCGCCTGCACAAGGACGAGCGCGGCTTCACCATGATCGAGGTCCTCGCTGCGATCCTCATCTTCGGCGTCCTGATCACCGGAATCGCCTCGATGC
>JBOGVL010000204.1:0-5717 GCA_050692535.1 Actinomycetota bacterium
CTTGCGGATGCGGCGAAGCAGATCCTTCGACCTCGCCTTCGTCGCCTCGTACCACTTGGTGTACGGGGTGGCGGCCCCGGACGCTCGGGGCTTGGGGCGGCGGATCGAGACCTCGTCGACCGCGTCGTCGCCGCGCCCGAAGAGCAGCCACAGGAAGTCCTGATCCGCCTCCGTCGGCAGGACGAGGGCCTCCGCGCGCCGGACGATCGTGAGGTCCTTCGGGTCGGTGACGCTCCCCTCGGCGCGCAGCTCGATCGCCCCGAGCCGCGCGAGCCGCAGGATCTGCGCCCGGTAGGCGTTCTGCGGCGAGAGATGTCCCCGCCACGCCGACCAGAGCAACGCCGCGACGACGGGGTCGTCCTCCGGCGGCTGCTCGAGGATCGGCGGCACCTCGTGGACGCGGTCGCGCAGCTTCGCCACGTAGACGAAGAACGCGCACACGATCGGGACGGCGGCGAGCAGGTACAGGACCCACTGCCGCTCGGCCTCGTGGCGCGAGCGAATCGCGTTCGCCTCCTCGGCCCACGCTCGCTCCTGGTCGAGGATCGCGTCCAGGCCGGGCCCCGGGCGCGCCGGGGCGAACGGCACGGCACCCCGCGGGAACAGGATCGAGCCCTCGACGTACGACAACGGCGGAAAGTCGCGAACCTCGTAGCGGATGGTCTGCGGGTCGACGAACGAAACCACGCCGTTCAGCGGCCCGTGACCGAACGCCCGGACGTCGCCGCGATCGAGCGGTCGTGCGTCACCGGTGGGCGCCGGCGAGTCGGGCGCGCACGAGTCCGACGGGCGAGGGAACCCTCCCGTCCAGTATCCGGGCAGACGCACCGTGACCACGGCATGCTGCGTCGGCTGGTCCCACCCCGTCCCGATGAACTGCCAGTACAGGTGCGCGGTGTCCTCGTACAGGTCGATCGCGCAGGCGACTCGGTAGCGGAACACCCACGTCCGGGTCTCGTCCTCGGCCAGATACGACCACTGCGCCTGGAATCCGTTCGTGGCCACGCTGTGGAACGCGTAGTCGGGCTCGACCGGCACCTCGCTGCCGTCGTCCAGCACCTCGCCCATCTCGAAGTCCCGGACGTGGTCGAGGGGGTCGTCCACGTTGAAGTACGCGTAGGTGAACGGCCCGTTCTGGAAGTCGAACGTGCGCGTCTCCTCGAGCACGAGGTCGCCGTTCGGCAGCACCGTCGCGTCGATCTCGACCTCGGGGAAGTGATAGTCCTTCTCGGTCGCGTGGATGAGGATCGGCGGGAGCCACAGCCCGATCGTCACCAGCGCCACGAACGCCAGCAGGAGCAGCCGCGCCAGCCACCGCTTTCCCCACCTCGGCACGGCGCGGAGTGTACGCGCCTCCGGCGTGGGAACCCGCGGCACGGGATGATACGCGACGCCATGACCCGATCGAATCGACGGTCCACCCTCGCCACCTGGCTCGCCGTACTCGGCGGGGTCGCGATCGCGCTCGGCGTGCTGGGCTTGTGGGCGCAGCGCACGCTCGGCGACGCGGACACGTTCGCAGCCCTCGCGGGCGACATCCTCGAGGACCCACGGATCCGCACCGAGCTCGCGGTCGTGATCGTCGAACCCGCGCTGGTGAACGCCCCCGAGGAGATCCGGGAGCAGCGCGCGTTCATCGTGTCGACGACGGCGTCGGTGCTGGGCGACGCTCGGTTCGTTCCCCTGTTCGAGGACGTGCTGCGTCGGGCGCACCAACGGCTGGTCGAGGGCGAGGGGCCCGTCCGGCTCGAGCTTGAGCGCCCGCTCGACCTGGTGGTCCTGGAGGTCGAGCCGATCTCGCCCGAGCTCGCCGCCGAGCTCGACGCCATCGACGCGCCGAGCGTCGTGGTCGTCTCCGCGGCGCAGGCCGACCGGCTCCGCGGGTTCGTCGCGGTCGAACGGGCGGTGAGCGTGATCCTGCTGGTCGCGGGGACGCTCCTCGTCCTCGTCGCCGTGATCCGGGGCGGGGCGCGGGCGCTCGTCCCCTTCGGCGCGACCCTCGCGGGCGCGTGCCTCGTCCTGTTCGGCCTGCTGTTGCTCGGCCGCTCGCTCTTGCTCTCGGGGATCCACCCGCAGAGCCGGGCGGCCGCCGCCGAGGCCGCCTGGGACATCGTGATCGCCGACCTGCGGACCGCGCTGCTGGTCTCGGCGGCGGCCGGGGCGCTCGCCCTCGTCGCCGGCGCGGTGCTGGGCCGGCGGGCCTAGGCGCGTCCGGGCGGCGCGGAGGTCGCCCGCAGGTACGTGAGCACCGCCATCACCCTTCGATGGACGTCCGGCGCCGGCTGGAGATCGAGCTTGTTGAAGATCCTGCGGACGTGACCTTCGACGGTCTTCGCCGAGAGGAACATCCGCTCCGCGATCGCGCGATTGGAACGTCCCTCGGCCATGAGGGTCATCACCTGGCGTTCGCGATCCGTGAGCGCCTCGAGTGGGCCGGCCCCGGGAGCGACGAGGTGCGAGACGATCCCCGGGTCGATGACCGACCCGCCCGCGCCCACGTGCCGGACGGCGTCGGTGAACTCCTGGACGTCCGTGACGCGATCCTTGAGCAGACATCCCAGGCCCGACGCCCGCTCCGCCGCGAGCAGCACCGCGAGCTCCGCGTCGACGTCGTCCGTGAGGACGAGCACGCCGACGTCCGGGAGCTCGCGCCGAAGGTCCTTGGCCGCCTGCAGGCCCTCGTCCGACTGGGCGGGAGGCGCGTGAACGTCGACGATGGCGACGTCCGGCGGATCGGCCCGGACCGCCTCCACGAGCGCGTCCGGATCCTCGGCCTGGGCGACGACGGTGAAGCCGGCGTCGTCGAGCAGGCGGGCGACCCCTTCCCGCCGCAGGATCGAGTCGTCCGCGAGGGCGACTCGTATCGACGGGGCCGGAGGTGCGGGCACGGCGCCTAGGGTCACGCCCGCAGGGAACCACGTCAACCTCAGAGGAACCTGAGAAGGACGCTACGCCGCCGGGATCCGGAACACGTCGGCCGAGATCGAGCCGCGGTCGAGATCGGTGTTCAGCAGGATGATCTTCGACAGGGGTTGCCGGTACCCGATACCGAAGCGCCGCTGGATGGTGCGCAGGCTCGGGTCGTTTCGATAGAAGAACCGGTCGCCGTCGCGGAGCGCCTCGAACTGCCTGGTCCAGATGGCGAGCTGCAGCTCACCCAGCTCGGATCCCTCCAGGTGCGGCTCGGCGAGCATCCCGACGAACGCGTCGAGCTCGTCCACGTCGCCGTAGATCGCCTTCAGTCGCGCCGCCAGCGCCGTCCGGCGGATGCCGACGACGGCGTTCTCGTCCGCCTCGTCGCTGCCGGGGACCAGCTCGTTGCCGTCGGCGTCCTGCAGGCTGACGAACCCGAGGATGTCGGGATCGTCGATCGGCGCCGCCGGGTCGACGTCGGGATCATCCGCGAACTCTTCCATCTGGTCCCCGGTGAGCTCGGCGAAGGACGCCATCGGCCCCAACCCGTAGGCGACACGGAGCTCGTTGTACGACGGGATGCCGTGGTCGCGCGCGCGTTGGATGTCGATCGCGCCGAGGTCCAGCACGGTCTGGAAACACTCGGGCAGCGGCGGCCCGTCCAGGCAGTCGCTCGGGTCCGGCGTGTCGGGGCCCGGCAGCTGGAACAGGACGCTGCGAAGCTGGTTGTCGATCATCTCGTCGTTCTTGTACTGGCGCTCCGCGCCGAGGCCAGCCAGCAGCGGGTCCAGGCCGATCGCCTCGACCAGGTCGGGGTTGCCGAACGCGACGTTCAGAGGGATGACGAACTCCACGTCCTCGCCGTTCGCCACGACCTCCACGCCCTGCGCCTCGAGGGCCTCGAGCTGCTCGGGCGTGAAGTCGGCGGCCTCCGCCTCGGCCTCGAGCTCGCCGTGGATCATGCTGTGCGCGCGGTACCCCACCACGGCGAACTCGTTCGACAACGTGGCATCGACCGACGGCCGATACCCCCGGTACCGGCGGAGCTCGATCCCCAGAGCGGGCAGGAACTCCGTGTAGGTGACGTGCTGGATCTCCGCCATCACGATCCGGCGGGCGACCTGGAACTTCACCTGCTCCGGGAGGCGGCTCGGGAGGAGATCGACGATGCGGTTGTGCTCCCGGGCGAACAGGGTGTGGATGCTGGTGAGGGCGACGTTCTCGTTCGCGCGCACGTCCCCCGCGACGACCGCCCGCTCCGGGCTCCCGAAGAGCCGGCCCATGAGCTGCATCTCGGGAGCGGTCAGCGGATCGCCCCGGGCGCCAACCCGGGGGAGGTAGCCGGAGGCCGACAGCAGCAGCCGCGCGCCGTTGTTCGTCACGTCGCCGTCGACCGAGCCCTCGCGGAGCCACTCGAGGCGTTCGGCCGAGCCCCCGTAGACGCTCCACGCGTCGATGTAGGAGCTCACCGTGTTGATCTGCTCCCGGGGTGAATTCACGCCCGTGCCCGGCGCCACCGCCGACCGCTCGAAGTCGATGACGCCGAAGTCGTTGGTGAACTGCTCGAGCGGATCCGCGGCGTCGAACGACAGCGGCGAGCTTTCCCCGCCGTCCTGCCGGAGCCCGAAGGTGTGATCGAGGAACTGGCCCCACGCGAACGCCCACTGGGTGACACCGTTCTCGGAGAACAGGTTCTGTCCGACGTCGTTGAAGACGCGGTTGCTCACCAGGCGCGGCGATGGACCGTCGACCATGGCTCCGGCGCCGTCGGCGTAGCGCGCGGCCGCCACACGCGCGTAGGGCCGGCCGGCCTGCCCCCACTCCGGATGACGCAGGTTGTTGCCGCTCCCGTTCAGCGCCGCGAAGCCGCCGGGGAACAGCGCCGCGAGCATGCGCGACGCCGACTCGTGCCGGTCGCCCCCGCGACCGGGACCCGCCCCGCGGTCGCCGGCGACCACGGGCGAGTCGCCGACAACCGGGTCGAACGGGTCCCCACCACCCGAAGGGCGCTCCCCCGCCGTGACGGCCGACGCCGACAGGATCGCCACGACGACGAGCGCCAACGCCTTCCCCTTGCCGCGCACGGACGGATGGTTCACGACCCGGCGTGCGATCGCTAGAGGGCCTGCACCTGTTTCAGCCGCGCGGCGAGCGCGCGTCCGGCGCCAGGCGAAGCAGCGCGTCGAGGACCCGGTCGACGTCCTGGGGCGTGGACAGGTAGTTCACGATGCCGGCGCGCAGGTAGGTCTTGCCGCGCAACCGGGTCGTCGAGACCCACCCGGTGCCGTCGACCTCGAGCGCGCGCTGGAGCCGGTCCTGGTAGGCATCCAGGTCGTCCGCCTCGACGCCGTCCGGCACGTGGCGGAAGCAGACGACCGACAGCTCGGGGTTCGGCGGCGCGAGCTCGAACTCGCCGAGCTCGCCGCACCGTCGAACCAGGTGCGCGGCGAGGTCGTTCGTCAGCTCGACCAGCCGGCCGAGCCCCTCGGTGCCGAGGTGTTTCCACGACATCCAGAGCTTCAGCGCCCGGAACCGCCGCGTCCCCTCGAGCGAGTACTGATACCAGTTGAGCGGCGCGTCCTCCGGCGTGGGATAGCGGTAGTACTCGGGCTCGCGGTGGAATGTGCGCAGGAGGTCCTCGCGCCGCCGCACCACCAGGCCGCCGATGTCGTAGGACTGGAAGAACCACTTGTGGGGATCGATCGTCACGCTGTGGGCGCGTCCCAGGTCGGGCACGCGGCTCGCGTCCCGCGCCGACAACCGGGCGGCGCCGCCGTACGCCGCGTCCACGTGCAGCCAGAGGC
>JBOGVL010000205.1:0-537 GCA_050692535.1 Actinomycetota bacterium
CGACATGCAAGACGTGGTTGCGACCTGGGCGGTGGCCGGCCGGGCGGGCCTCGAGCTGAGGATCGGCATCAACTCGGGGCCGGTCATCGCCGGGGTGATCGGCACGAAACGCTTCCTCTACGATCTATGGGGCGACGCCGTGAACACGGCGAGTCGGATGGAGTCCCATGGAACGCCCGGCGAGATCCAGATCACGCGCGCGACGTACGAGCTGTTGAAAGGCGAGTTCGTCTGCAGGCAACGGGGAACGATCCCGGTCAAGGGCAAGGGCCAGATGGAGACCTGGTACCTCGTGGGGCCGCGGTCGGACGGTCGGCGAACCGAGAGAGACATCTCCTCGGAGACGCCGGAAGCGACGCTCCATGGTCAACATCCGGGCGGAGACCGACCCACCGTGTAGCGCGAGTCCGTGGCTCGAGGTGCAAGAGGATCGCCTGTTGCTCTCGACCGGCGAAGGCGCTCCGGTCTCGTCCCCGTCTCATCGCCGTGAAAGATCCAAGACGTTGAGAAACAATGGGAAAGTCGCTTGGTAGGTAC
>JBOGVL010000205.1:547-5713 GCA_050692535.1 Actinomycetota bacterium
GGTACCCCGTGCTTCGCCAGACCGATTGGGCGGCCGCCACGATGAGCGAGGGGGATCCATGGGAGCGCATGCCGTCACGATGCTGGGGACCGGACTCATCGGCGACTTCTACACGAGGACGCTGAAGACCGGCCGGACCCCCGACGAGGTTCGGGTCGTCTACTCGCGAACACCCGAACGCGGCACGGCGTTCTGCGAGCGCTGGGGGATCCACGAGAGCAGCACCGACCTCAAGCAGGCCATCGAGCACCCGGAGACCGACGTCGTTGTGGTCGGACTCCCGAACCACCTCCACGAGCAGGCGGTGACCCTCGCCGCCGAGGCGGGGAAGGCGGTCTTGTGCACGAAGCCGTTGGCGCGCAACGCGGACGAGGCGAATCGGATCCTCAAGGCCGTGGAGCGGGCCGGCGTGTTCGCGGGATACCTCGAGGACCTGTGCTACACGCCGAAGACGCTCACCTCGCTCGCGGCCATCCGCGCAGGGGCCATCGGTGACGTGACCTGGGTGCGATCCCGCGAGACCCATCCCGGCCCCCACTCGGCGTGGTTCTGGGACGGCCGGCTCACGGGCGGCGGCGCCATCGTCGACCTCGGCTGCCACTGCATCGAGATCATCCGCAACTTCGTCGGCAAGGAGAACCGGCCGGCCGAGGTGATGTGCTGGACGGACACGTTCGTCCATCCCATCGAGGATGAGGACAACGCGATCGCCTTGATCCGCTTCGAGTCAGGAGCGATCGGGCAATTCGAGGTGAGCTGGACGTTCCGCGGCGGAATGGACCTTCGCGACGAGGTCGCCGGCACGGACGGCACGATCTGGCTCAACCACTTCCTGCGGACCGGCCTCGAGCTGTTCACTGCGGTGGGAAGCGGCGGCTACGTGGCAGAGAAGGCAGAGTCGGAGAAGGGCTGGCTCTTCCCGGTCGGAGACGAGATCGGGGAACTCGGGTACATGGACATGTTCACCGACATGTTCGATGCGATGGACGAGCGGCGGCAGCCCCAGGAGACGTTCTACGACGGGTACGTCGTCAACGCGATCATGGACGCGTGCTACCGATCGGCCGGATCGAAGAGCTGGGAGCCGGTCGAGCTGGAGTGGCGTGGCGGCACGACGCCGCGGATCCACCGAACCGCCGAGACGTACGACGGGCACATCGTGATCAAGTCGGAGATCCTGCCCGACGGCCGTCGCAAGATGATCCTCAAGGACAAGGACACCGGAGACTTCGTCGACCGGGTCGTGGCCGGCGGCTGACCTCGGCCTCGGCATCAGCCCAGGGCGAGCGTCCTCGCCGGGTTCTCGACGAGGAGCCGGCGGCGCGCGGCCTCGTCGAGCCACCACGCCGAGAGGACCTCGACGAACCCGGAGGCCAGCCACGCGAGCCCCGGGCCGCCGCCGAGCGCTCGCCAGAGCGTGCGGCGCGCGCCGTCCGTGCCGAGCATCAAGCGGTCGCCGAACCCTTCCGAGAGCATCTCGGCCAGCAGCCATGCCGTCCCCCCGCGCTCCTCGGCCGGCTGCCTCAGCGCCTGGTCGTACTCGAGGTTCGCTCCACTCGACAGGAGCTCCCGGTGGTAGCCGAGGTCGGGCCGCTTGTCCGTGTGCGAGAGCACGACGCGCTCGAGCGGCACCCCCAGCTCGCGCAGCAGCTCCACGTGCGCGAGGGCGCCGAGGCCGTCCTCGCAGTGCGTGAGGATGGGGACGCCCGTCGCGCGGCACGCGGCCGCCGCGCCCTCGAAGACCCGACGCTCGGCGGAGGTCGGCCGCTCGCCGAGCGTCGCCACCTTCACGATGCCGGCCCGGTGTTCGGTGCGACGCACGATCGGCGCCGTGTAGTCGTAGCGGTCGATCCCGACCTCGATGTCCGCGCGGAACAGCTCGGCGAGCGTGTCGGCGGGCTCGTCGCGGATCCACGACCGGCCCTCGTAGTAGCGCGCGGTGTGCAGCCCCGTCGAGGCGACGACGTGGACGCCGGTGGCCCGGCTGATCTCGGCGAGCCGGACCACGTCGCGGCCGGCGGCGCACGGCATCGCGTCCACCATCGCGCCGACGCCGGCCGCGGCGCACTCCCCGACCTCGGCCACGGCGGCCTCCACCGACGACAGGTGGATGTGCGGGAACCGATCCCGGATCAGCGGCGAGTCGACGATCAGGTGCTCGTGGACGTACGCGATGCCGAGGGTGCCCGCGGCGACGTCGCCGAGCACCGTTCGGACGGCGCCCGCGGCCGTCACTTCACGTACGGAGCCAGCACGTCTCGCGCGAGCAGGAAGCCACGCTTGATCAATTGGTCGGTGTCCTCGAACCCACGGTCCTCGTGCTCGATTGAGATCGGACCGTCGTAACCGACCCGGTAGAGCGCGGAGAACACCCTCCCCCAGTCCACGTCGCCCAGACCGGGCAGGCGCGGGACCTGCCAGCCGATCCCGACGGACATCACGCCGTGCTCGTACAGCCCGCGCCGGTCGATCATCACGTCCTTGGCCTGGAAGAAGTAGAAGCGCGGCCCGAACTCAATGATCGCCGCCTCGATGTCGATCATCAGCCACACGAGGTGCGACGGGTCGAAGCAAAGGCCGATCGTCTCGCCGAACTCCTCGAAGATCGAACGCCAGATCGACGGCGAGTAGGCGAGGTTCTTCCCGGAGGGCCACTCGTCCCTCGAGAAGATCATCGGGCAGTTCTCGAGCGCGATCCGCACGCCGGCGTCCCGCGCGTGGCTCACGATCTCCGGCCAGATCCGCCTGGCATCGTCCCAGTTCTCGGCCTGCGACTTCGCCGGGTCGGCACCCATGAAGGTGTTGACCACCGGCACACCCATCAGCGAGGCGGCGGTGATGACCTTCTTGAGGTGATCGATCACCTGCCGGCGGTGCTCCGGATTCGGATCGAGCGGGTTGGGGTAGTACCCGAGCCCCGGGATGTCGATTCCCCGCCCGGCGATGTCGTCGACGATCTCTTTCGCTCGAGCCTCGGACAGCCCGTCCACGTCGATGTGGGTAGTCCCCGCGTACCGTCGGGCGTCGCTCCCGCCGCCGGGCCAGCAGCACACCTCCAGGAAGTCGAACTCGACCCCGGCGGCCCAGTCGGCCACCTCCTCGAGCGGGGTCTGCGGGAATGGTGCCGTGATGAACCCCAGCTTCACGTTGCCTCCTCCCTCAGCGTTCGACCTTGACCCAGCGCGCCTCGGCGTCGCTGCGCTGCACCGCCTCGAGCACGCACAGGGCATCGTGGCCGTCGGCGAACGTCGGGTAGGCGGGCTCCGGCGACGGGGCGCCCCGCTCGACGTCCGCGTACACCTTGGCGAACAGCGCGCGGAAGGTGTCCGGGTAACCCTCGACATGTCCGCCCGGGTAGGCCATCACGCTCTGGACGTCCGGATCAACCAGCGAGGGATCACGCTGCAGGATCTCGTTCGCGCGGCCCCGGTGACCGATCCACAGTCGATCGGGGTCCTCGGAGAACCAGGAGATGGCGGACTCGGAGCCGGCGACCTCGATGTTCACCGAGTTCTTCCGTCCCGCCGACACCTGGGACACGGTCAGCACACCCCTCGCGTGGTCCTCGAAGCGCAGCAGGATCCCGGCGCCGTCATCCGAGGTCACGGGCTCCTCGATCAGGTCCTGACCGGGCGAGGCCGACGCGAACGTCTCGACCGGGCCGGGCGGATGACGCCGCACGGGCACCAGCGTGTAGAGCTCCGCCATCACCTGGACGACGCGCCGTCCCGTGACGAAGCGAGCCAGGTCGAACCAGTGGGATCCGATGTCCGCGACCGCTCGGAGGGCGCCCGCCTTCTCCGGCTCGAGCCGCCAGTTCCAGTCCGTCGGCAGCAGCAGCCAGTCCTGCAGGTACGAGCCCGACACCAGACGCGGCTCCCCGATCGCGCCGGAGGCGACCATCGCGCGCATCTGATGGCATAGGGGATAGAAGCGGATGTTGTAGCAGACGGCGTGAACGAGCCCGGAGGCCTCGGCCCGCAGGAGCAGGTCGGCCGTCTCCTCGGTCGTCAGGGCGAGCGGCTTCTCGCAGACGATGTGCTTGCCCGCGGCGAGCACGGCGCGGACCTGCTCGGCGTGTGCATGATTCGGGGTCGCCACGTGGACGACGTCGATCGCCGGATCGGCTAGGAGCGCCTCGACGCTCTCGTAGACGCGCGGCAGGGTGGCCGCCTCAGCTTTCTCTTCCGCGCGCTCGGGCGTCGACCCGACGACGCCGATCACGTTGACGCCGATCCGTCGGAGCGCCTCCACGTGCGCGACGCCGATGAAGCCGACGCCCACGACGGCCGCGTTGATGTCGGCGAAGGACATCTCGATCACTCCGCCCTGGTGACGGCGGCGTAGAGCCAGGCAAGCCCGAGAACGATCAATCCGTACACGACCTGCTTCACGGCCTGGCCCGCGTCCAGGAACGTCAACAGCGCATTCAACACGCTGAGGATCAACGCCCCGAGGATCGTCCCCGAGTACGATCCGACGCCGCCGAAGATCGACGTCCCGCCGATGACCGCGGCCGCCACCGACGGCAGCAGGAAGTTCTGCGCGAGCCGAAGGTCGACCGCGCCGGACTGTCCCGCCAGCAGGATTCCGCCCATCGCCGCGAAGAACCCGCTGATGGTGTAGGCGGCGAGCAGCACCTGCCAGGTCCGGACGCCCGCCAACCGGACCGCGACCGGGTTGTCGCCGACGCCGTAGATCATGCGGCCGAGCCCGGTTCGCCGGAGACCCCAGATGACCGCGAACCCGACGGCGGCCCAGATCAGGACGTTCCACGGTATCCGGCTGTCGAGGAACGAGCCGGCGCCGAGTGTACGGATGAACGGCGCGACCGAGGTCGACCCCTGCAGGAACGTCTGGGCCCACTGGGTGAAGAGCCCGAGCAGGATCCCCGCCATCGCCAGCGTCATGATCAGCGGGTTCACGCGGAAGATCCCGACGCCCGCCCCGTTGATCGCGCCGGCGACGCACCCGACGACCAGGCCCAGGACGATGGCGATCGCGGCGCCGTTCGGGGACTGGTTGCCGGCCACATAGGCAGCCGCCGTCGCGACCATCGCCACGGACAGGTCGATCCCGCGCGTCAGCATCAGCAGGGTCTGTCCGGCCGCGATGATGCCGAGCGGCGCGGCGAGCAGGAGGGTGTTGCGAAGCCCGCGGAGGCTG
>JBOGVL010000206.1:0-5709 GCA_050692535.1 Actinomycetota bacterium
GTGGTGCTGCGTACCACGCTCGTCGTGTTCGGGCCGGTGACCCTGGAGCGATTGGCGTACGCGGCGCTCGAGGGGCTCAGGCTCGCGATGATCCTGGTGGTGTTCGGGGCGTTCAACGCGGTCGCCGACCCCTTCGGGGTGCTGCGACTCGCCCCGCGCAGGATGCACGAGCCGGCGCTGGCCGCCGCGCTCGCGCTGTCGATCGCTCCGAGAACGGTCGCCGCGGTCGGGCGCGTGCGGGAGGCGCAGGCCATGCGCGGCATCCGCGTCCACGGGGCGCGCTCGCTCCCCGCGCTCGCCGTTCCGGTCCTCGAGACCGGCATGGAGGACGCGATGGTCCTGGCGGAGAGCATGGACGCCCGGGGGCACGGGCGCGGGCGCCGAACGACGTACCGGCCGACGCGATGGGACGTTCGCTCGGTGGCCGCGGCATCGATCTCCGCCGCCGCGGCGTCGGCGTTCGTCGCGGCGGCGATCACGGGCCGCGGGGACCTGGTCCCGTCGACCGCGCCCCTCCTGATGCCCGACGCGTCGATCGCCCTCGTCCTCGCCGCCGCGTCGTTCGCGGCTCCGGCGTTCCTGGCGCGGAGGGAACCGTGACGGCGGAGGTCGCGTTCGGCCGTGTCACGTTCGAGTACCCGGGCGCCGCTCGCCCGGCGCTCGCGGAGGTGACCCTCGACGTCCCGGAGGGCGTCTTCGCTCTCGTCGTGGGGCGCACGGGCGCCGGCAAGTCCACGCTGCTCCGGGCCGTCAACGGGCTCGTGCCGCACTTCACCGGGGGAACGTTCTCGGGACGCGTGCGGATCGGTGGCCGCGACACGACGACGTCGCGACCGCGGGACCTCGCGGACGTCGTCGGCTACGTGCCGCAGGATCCGGAGGCCGCTTTCGTCCTGGACCGGGTCGAGGACGAGATCGCGTACGGGATGGAGAACCTCGGCGTTGCGGCGGGGGCGATGCGGCGACGGGTCGAGGAGATGCTCGACCTCCTCGCGCTGGCGCCGCTTCGCGCCCGGCGGTTGCGCGACCTCTCGGGAGGAGAGCGCCAGCGGGTCGCCATCGCCGCGGCCCTCGCGCCGGGGCCGCGAGTCCTGGTGCTCGACGAGCCGACCAGCCAGCTGGATCCCCAGGGCGCTGAGGACGTGCTGGCGGCCCTGCAGCGCATGGTCCACGACCTCGGCCTGACCGTGCTCGCGGCGGAGCACCGCCTGGAGCGCGTCGCCGGCTTCGCCGACCTGGCGATCGTGTGCGAGGAGGGCCGTGCGTCCGCCGGGGACCCGGCCGCCGGACTCGAACACCTGGACGTGGGGCCGCCGGTCGCCCGGCTGGGGCGGCTCCTCGGCTGGAGCCCGGTGCCGCTCACCGTCCGGGACGCCCGGGCCCGGGCGGGCCGGCTCCGGCTCGTCGACCCGGTCCCTCCCGGCCGGCCGTCGCCCGGGGAGGCGCTCGTTCGGACCCGAGGGCTCGAGGCAGGCTGGGGACCGACCCGGGTGCTACGCGGCGTCGACCTCGACGTGCGCGCGGGCGAGGTCGTGGCGCTGATGGGACGAAACGGCGCCGGGAAGACCACGCTGCTCCGGGCGATCTCGGGTCTGCATCCGCCGTCGGCGGGTTCGGTCGCATCGGGGGGTGGTCGTTCGCCGCGGATCGGGGAGGACGTCGCCCTCTGCCCTCAGGATCCGTCGTCGGCGCTGTTCTGCGAACGCGTCGAGGACGAGGTCCGCGCGAGCCTCTCCGTCGGAGGGCGCGGGGGTGACCCGAGGGAGGTGCTGCGGCTGGTCGGGATCGACGACCTCGCCGGCCGCCATCCGCGTGACTGCTCGGTGGGGCAGCGCATGCTCGTCGCGGTCGCGGCGGTCGTGGCGACGGGGGCGCCCGTGCTGCTACTCGACGAGCCGACCCGCGGGCTCGACGCCGACGCGAAGGCGCGATTCGCCGGGTTCCTCCGTCGGTTCGCCGACGAGGGTGGAGCCGTCCTGTTCGCGACCCACGACGTCGAGCTCTCCTCGGCCGTCGCCGGTCGCGTCCTGATGCTGGCCGGCGGCGAGATCATCGACGACGGCGTCCCCGAGCGAGTACTCGCGGACTCCCCCGTGTTCGCGCCGCAGATGTCCAGGGTCTTCGGCCCGGGATGGTTGACGCCGCAGCAGGTCTTCGCGGCCGTGGTGCCGGCGTGAGGAAGGTCCGCGCCCGCACCGTCGCGCTCATCGTCGCCAACACGGCGGGGGCCGTCGCCTTCGTCTGGCCCTTCGTCGCGCCCGGGCTCGCTCGCGGCGAGCTGCACGAGTCGGACGCGCCGTGGTTCCTCCTCCTGGTGCTGGCGAGCTTGGTCGTCGTCCTGTTCGTGGACCTGGATCGCGGGATGGGACCCAAGACGATCGCGCTCCTGGGCGTGCTCGGCGCGGCGATGGTGGCGCTCCGCCTTCCCGGATTCGTGGCCGGCTTCTCCGCGATGTTCATCGTGGTGCTCCTGGGCGGGAACGCGTTCGGCTCGGCGTTCGGGTTCCTGCTCGGGGCCGTCGGGACGTTCGCGTCCGGGTTGTTCGTGGGCGGCCTGGGTCCGTGGTTGCCCTTCCAGATGGTCGCGGTCGGATGGATGGGCGCCGGAGCCGGCGCGATGCCGAACCACGGCCGGCGTCGCGTCGTGCTGCTCGCCGCGTACGGCTTCGTGGCGGGCTACGCCTTCGGGGCGGTGATGAACCTGTGGTCGTGGCCGTTCATCGCGCGCGGGACCGAGATCGGATGGGTGCCCGAGGAGGGGATGCTCGTGAACCTCCGCCACTACGCCGCCTACTATGCGGCGACCTCGTTCGGGTGGGACACGTTCCGGGCCGTCGGGAACGCGGCGCTCGTGCTGGCTCTTGGCCACCCGGTGCTCCGCGCCCTGGACCGCGCCGCCCGGCGGATGCGGATCGAGATCGGCCGAGCCGTTCCCCCGCCGGAGCTAGGACGAGCCGGTCGCCCGGTGGGAGAACGGGACGACGTTGCCGCCCTCGGAGAGCGCGTCGGGCGCTGAGGCGGGACGCTCGGGCTCTCCCGCGTCGGCCTCCGTGAGCGTCGGCGGGCGGGTCAGCGTCTGGCCCTCATGGGCCGGGATGACGAACGAGACGCGTGTGCCGCCGGCCGGCAACGGGTCCGCCCACATGATCCCGCCGTGCTGCAGCACGATCTGTCGCGCCATGTGGAGGCCGACCCCGGCGCCGGCGCGCTCCTTCCGCAGGATGTCCTCGCCGGCGGTGAACGGCTCGCTGAACGCCTTCGAGACGACGTCCCTCCGGATGCCCGTGCCGTGGTCGGTCACCGAGACCACCACGCCCTCCGACATCGAACGGCCCTTCAGCACGACGGGCTGATCCTCGGGCGAATACCGGCACGCGTTGTCGAGCAGCTGACGGACAACCTCGGCGAAGCGCACGGGGTCGGCGGGCCCCGGGAGCCGCTCCGGCACCTCGCGCCGGATCGGGACCCTCGGGTACTGGCGGCCGATCTCGTCGGCCACGTGCGCGAGGATCGGCGACAGGTCGACCTGCGTGAGCTTCAGCGTGAGCGTCCCACGGTCCAGGTCGGCGATCGTGAGCATCTCGTCGATCAGCATCATGAGCTTCTCGAGCGATGCCTCCAGCTGTCCGAGGAACTCGTGCTGCTCCTCCTCGGGCAGGCCGCGGTTCTTGAGCACGTACGCGATGCCCTTCGCGACCGTGACCGGAGTGCGGAGCTCGTGGGAGATGTTCGCGAGGAAGTCGGCCTTGGCGTTGGTGAGCGACTCGAGGCGTTCGGAGACCTCGCCGAGCGCGATCTCCAGGTCCCGCCGCTGTGTCGACTCGCCGACGAGACGCTCGCCGAGCTGGAGGCCGACGCGGTGACTGAGCGCGACGTTGCCCTCGAGCACCGCGCGGATCGCGCGCAGCACCGCGTCGGGCCCGTCCTCCTTGAGGAGGTACGCGGAGGCGCCCGCTTGAAGCATCTGCGCCGCCAGCACCGGTGAGGCGACGTTCGTCCAGCAGATCACGGACGTCTCCGGGACGATCGCGAGCAGGCGGCGGATGAGGTCGCTTCCGGCCAGGCCCTCGAGCCCGATCTCGGCGACGACGACGGCGGGCTGGGTGCGCGCGGCGACCTCGACGGCGCGGAACCCGTCGGTGACGACCTCCATCTCCAGCCCCGCTCCGGACTTCAGGAGGCTGTACTGGAGCTGAGCGAGGCCGTCCGCCGAATCGCAGAGCAGCACTCTCATTGGCATCAACGAGAGGTATCGGCGTGGTGCGATGCGGGTTGAGCGCGCTGGGGGATGGGTGTCCCCCCGCCGGGCTACTCCACCAGTCCGCTGCGGATGGCGATCGCCACGGCCTGGGCGCGGTCGTTGGCGCCGAGCTTCTCGAAGATGCGTTCGAGATGCGTCTTCACCGTGTGAGGCGAGATGCCCAGATCGTGGGCGACCTCCTTGGTGGTCGCTCCGTAGGCGACTTTCTGGAGGATCTCCTTCTCGCGCTTGGACAGGGGCGGCGACTCCACGCGCTTCTCGGCGATCTGGACCTCCTCGATGAACGCGCGCGTGAGCTGCGGGTGGATCACCGCCTTGCCCTCCAGGGCGAGGCGGGCCGCGTTGACCAGCTCGTCGGCGGAGGCGTCCTTCAGCAGGTACCCGGAGACGCCCGCCTGGATCGCCTCGGAGATCGACGCGCGCGACTCGTCCACCGTGAACAGGATCACGCGCGTGGCCGGCGAGGTCTCCCGGATCGCCTTGGTCGCCTCGATCCCGCTCATGCCGGGCATTCGGACGTCCATGAAGACGATGTCCGGCGTGAGCTTGCCCACCTTCTCGACGGCGTCCTCGCCGCTATCGGCCTCGCCGATGACCACCACGTCGTTCGCGAGGTCGAGCGCGGCGTGCAGGCCTTCGCGGGTGACCGGATGGTCATCCACGATGAGGATGCGGATCGGGCTCGTATCGGTCATGGGATAGGTATCGGCCGCAAGGCCCTAAGGATAGAGGGTGGACTTCCCCGAAGGAACTAACCTCGCCCATCGCGGAACCGGCCCTGGGCCGACCCTGGAGCCGAGATGATCCGACGCCCAAGCGCCCGAGCCGCGATTCCGCTCGGCGGCCGGTCGCATCGCGTACGACATCGTCATCAGCGCGGACGGTGTAGTGCACGTGGAGTACCCGACCGGGGGGCCGCCGGGAAGGGGGACTCGCGCTCCGTCCCGTACGATAGGAGACGCACGCTCCCGAAGGGTTACGCGGATGGAAGAGATTCCACAGGATCGCCCCGAAGCCGATCCGGCTCCCCGCGGCGAAGTCGCGACGGCGACCTCCGAGGGGCCGTTGGGTGAGGAGCAGGTGCTCGAGGCACTGAAGCACGTCATCGACCCCGAGCTCGGCATCAACATCGTCGACCTCGGGCTCGTGTACGACGTCGAGATCACCCCGGAGGGTCTGGTACACGTCGAGTACACGCTGACGACGATGGGTTGCCCGATCGGCCCGCTGATCGAGCAACAGATGGACTCCTTCCTCGCAGGCGTCCCGGGGGTGACACGGGTCGAGGCCGAGATGGTCCTCCGGCCGCCGTGGAGCCCGGAGATGATGTCCGAGGAGGCCAAGGCCGCCCTCGGCTACTTCTGATCCACCGGCCCTTCGGCCGCAGCCGGGGCCCCGCGTCCGTTCGAGCGGCCCGCGAGCTCGCCGACCAGCCGTAGGATCAACTC
>JBOGVL010000207.1:0-5709 GCA_050692535.1 Actinomycetota bacterium
GGCCGGACCCGGCCCGAGGGCCGGGTGCCGGCGCTGGACGCGGGCACCTCGTGCCGAGCGTTCCACGCGGCCGCCGCGAGCTGGGACCGCGCCGAGTTGGCCGTGCAGACGAACAGGACGTGGCGGGCCACGAGCGCCGCGACCGGCTCGGCGATGGCCGCGAGCGCGTCGAGGGCCAGCCGAAGGTATCGGCGTCGCCCGTCCCCGGCCGAGCCCAGCCGCTCGACCACGCCCGCACGCTCGAGGACCCCCAAGTGGTGCGCGAGGAGGTTGGATCCGATCTCGAGCGACTCGGAGAGCTCCGAGGGCGACCGGTCCGAGAACGCGAGCTCGTCGACGATCGCGAGCCGGTGCGGATCGGCGAGCGCCGAATGGATCGCCGCTCGCGCTCCGAGGGAAGATAACTCGCCACTCATTGAGTCAATATGCGCTGAGATACCTTCCGCCGTCAAGCTCGGACCCTGCAGCCGGTAGGCTTGCGCCCCGCATGGGGCGGCTCTTCGGCACGGACGGCGTCCGGGGACGGTTCGGACGTGAGTTGACCACCGAGCTCGCGCGCGATCTCGGGCGCGCGGCGGTGGTCGTCCTGGCGCGCTACGAGCGGGGAACGCCGACGTTCGTGATCGGCCGCGACACGCGGGCCTCCGGCGAGCCGCTCCAGGAGGCGCTCGTCGAGGGCATCCGCAACGGAGGTGGGGACGCCTATCTCATCGGCGTCGAGCCCACGCCGGCGATCGCGTTCATGACCACGGCCCTCGGAGCCGGCTCGGGCGTGGTGATCTCGGCCTCGCACAACCCGCCCGACGACAACGGCATCAAGTTCTTCGGCCCGTACGGGTTCAAGCTCTCCGACGACCTGGAGGACGAGATCGAGGCCGAGGCGTCCCGCGGCGGTGGGGGGACGGGACGCGGCGGCCGCGTCCTCGAGCTGCCCCCGAACGCGCCGGACTACGTCGACCACGTCGTCACCGCCGCGGAGGCCCGGCTCGACGGGATGCGCATCGTCGTGGACTGCGCGAACGGGGCCGCGTCCGCCGTCGCGCCGGCCGCGCTTCGCCGGCTCGGCGCGGACGTGTATCCGATCTTCGCCGAGCCGGACGGGTCCAACATCAACGTCGGCTGTGGCGCGCTGCACCCCGAGGTCGTGGCCGGTGCCGTGAAGGCGGCCGGGGCGGACGCCGGCGTGGCGCACGACGGCGATGCCGACCGGGCGCTGTTCGCCGACGCCGACGGGAACGTGATCGACGGCGATCAGGTGCTCGCCGCGTGCGCGACAGCGATGAAGGAGCAGGGGCGGCTGGACGGCGACCTGCTGGTCGCGACCGTGATGTCGAATCTCGGTCTGCGGCTGGCGATGGAGCGGGCCGGCATCCGGGTGATCGAGGCTCAGGTGGGCGACCGGTACGTGCTGGAGCAGATGCAGGCGCACGGCGCCGTGCTGGGCGGGGAGCAGTCCGGCCACGTGATCTTCCGGGATCACGGGACGACGGGGGACGGGCTCGTCACCGCGGTGCGGTTCCTGTCGATCGCTCGCCGGAAGGGCCTCGCCGTCGGGGAGCTCGCGGGGGCCATGCGGCGGTTCCCCCAGGTGCTCGTGAACGTCGCGGTGGAGCGGCGTGACGGGCTCGAGGGTTCGGCCGAGGTGTGGGAGGCCGTCCGCGCGGCCGAGGAGGAGCTCGGGGCGGCGGGCCGGGTCCTGGTCCGCGCCTCGGGCACCGAGCCGCTCGTCCGGGTCATGGTCGAGGCCGAGACCGAGGATCTCGCCAGCCGGCACGCGGACGCGCTCGCCAAGCTCGTGCGAGCCCGGCTCGGCTGAGCCGCCGGCCGCCCGAACGCGCTGCGCCTGAGGGCTTTCTCCCAGGTCGGCGGTGGTGCTGCTGCTGCTACCCTCGAAGCTCCATGTGCGGAATCGTGGGCTATGTCGGCCCCGACCAGGCGCTCCCCGTGATCCTCGAGGGGCTCCGGCGTCTCGAGTATCGCGGCTACGACTCCGCCGGTGTCGCCCTCCTGGACCGTGACCTCGCGGTCGTGAAGCGCGCCGGGAAGCTGTCCGAGCTCGACGGAGCCGTCTCCGGAGCGTCGGCGCCGTCCGGCTCGGTCGGCATGGGGCACACGAGGTGGGCGACGCACGGCGCGCCCACCGACCGGAACGCGCATCCCCACGTCGACTGCGACGGGCGGATCGCGGTCATCCACAACGGCATCGTCGAGAACTTCGCGGCGCTCCGGGCCGGTCTCGAGAAACGCGGGCACACGCTCGTCTCCGACACGGACACGGAGGCGGTCGCCCACCTCATCGAGGAGAAGGAGGGGTCGCTCCCCGATCGCGTGCGCCAGACGGTGCGCGAGCTCGAGGGCGCGTACGCGCTCGTCGTCGTCTCGCTCGACGATCCGGACGTGATCGTCGGCGTCAAGGTGTCCTCGCCGCTGATCGTCGGGCTCGGCGAGGGAGAGAACCTCCTCGCCTCCGACATCCCCGCGGTGCTCTCGAGGACACGACGTGTGCTGCCGCTCTCGGAGGAGCAGATCGTCGAGGTGCGCGCCGGCAGTGTGCGGGTGACGGATTTCGACGGCACGGAGGTCGCCGCGGAGCCCTTCGTCGTCGACTGGGACGTCGCGCGGGCGCAGAAGGGCGGCTACGACGACTTCATGCGCAAGGAGATCGATGAGCAGCCCGCCGCGATCCGCGACACGCTGGTCGGACGGCTGAACGAGCAGGGGCTGCTCGCGCTCGACGAGCTCCACATCGACCCCGACGTCCTGCGGGACGTCGACAAGGTGTTCGTCGTGGCCTGCGGGACCGCCTACCACTCGGGCCTCGTGGCCAAATACGCGATCGAGCACTGGGCCCGGATCCCGGTCGAGATCGACATCGCCTCGGAGTTCCGCTACCGGGACCCGGTCCTCGGTCCCGACACGCTCACGCTGGCCGTGAGCCAATCCGGCGAGACGATCGACACGCTCGAGGCCGCCCGCCACGCGGCGCGCCAGGGGTCGAGGGTGATCGCGGTGACCAACACCGTGGGGTCCTCGCTCGCCCGCGAGGCGGGCGCGGTGATGTACACGCACGCCGGCCCCGAGATCGGCGTCGCCGCCACCAAGACGTTCGCGACGCAGATGGTCGCCCTCCATCTGGTGGCGCTGTATCTGGCGCAGGTCCGCGTCTCGATGTTCCCCGAGGAGGTCGGCGAGGTCGTCGACCGGATGCACGAGCTTCCCGACCACGTGGCGCGCACCCTTCGGCTCGATGCCTCGATCGACACCATCGCGGGGGAGATCCATCGCGCGCGCGACGTCCTGTTCATCGGGCGCCACACCGGCTACCCCGCCGCCCTCGAGGGGGCGCTGAAGCTGAAGGAGATCAGCTACGTGCACGCCGAGGGGTACCCGGCGGGCGAGCTGAAGCACGGGCCGATCGCGCTCGTCGAGGAGGGCGTCCCGGTCGTCGCCGTCGCGACCGAGTGCCACGTCTATCCGAAGATGCTCTCGAACATCCAGGAGGTCCGCGCTCGCGGCGCCCTCGTCGTCGCCGTGGCGAGCGAGGGCGACGAGGAGATCGGATCCTACGCGGAGCACGTCCTGTTCGTGCCGCGGGTTCCGGAGCTACTCGCCCCCGTCGTCGTGACGCCGCCGCTGCAGCTTCTCGCGTACCACGTCGCGCGTCGGCGCGGGTGCGACGTGGACCAGCCTCGGAACCTCGCCAAGAGCGTCACGGTCGAGTAGCGGCCCCGCGCTCGCGAGGGCGCAAACACGGAGCGGGCAAGGTCTGGCTGGCTAGAGTGTCGGGGTGGAGATCCTCGGGCTCGGAGTCGACCTCTGTGAGATCGCTCGGATGGAGCGCGCCCTGGAGCGGCATCCCACGATGCGTCACCGGGTGTTCACGCCGGAGGAGGTCTCCTACTGCGACTCCAAGGCCAGGCCGGCGGAGTCCTACGCGGGCCGATTCGCCGCCCGCGAGGCCGTGATCAAGGCGTTGGGCGGCTATCGCGGGAAGGGCTGGCAGGACATCAGCGTGACGCGCTCGCCGTCGGGCGCGCCCTCCATCCGGCTCGAGGGCAACGCGAAGCGGCGCGCGGACATGCTGGGCATCTCGCAGGTGCTCGTCACGTTCACGCACGAGAAGACGAACGCGATCGCGTTCGCCGTCGCGGTGCGGACGTGAGGCCCATCCTGTCGCCCGCCGAGGCCGAGGCGCTCGATCGGGCCGCCCAGGAGCGGGGGATCACGGTGGCGGGTCTGATGGAGAACGCCGGCCGGGAGGTGGCGAGCGCCGCCGTGCGGCTCGTCGGGGGAACGTACGGGCGCCGCGCCGTGGTCGTCTGCGGCAAGGGAAACAACGGTGGGGACGGGCTCGTCGCCGCGCGCGCCCTCGCCGACCGGGGGATGGGCGTCGTGGCGCTCCTGCTCGAGGAGGGAGCGCGGCTCCGCGAACCGGCCGCCGCCAACTTCCGGCGCCTGGCCGGGACCTCGGTGCGCATCCGGGGGTGGTCGACCGCCATCGCATCGCGCGAGCTCGATCGCGCGGACGTCGCGGTGGACGCGGTCTTCGGGACGGGATTTCGCGGGCGGCCCGAGGACGCGTTCGGCGAGGCGGTCGAGACCCTCGACGGTGCGGGGGTCCCCATGGTCGCCGTCGATATCCCGTCCGGCGTGAACGGCGCGACCGGGCACGTGGCGGGGGCGGCGGTGCACGCGGACCTCACCGTCGCGCTCGGCGCTCCCAAGGCCGGCGTCGTCCTCCATCCGGGCGCTTCGTATGCCGGCGTCGTCGAGACCGCCGACATCGGTTTCCCCGAGGACTCCCTCGCGAGCGACCTGGCGCTGCTCGAGTCGGGGGACGTCGCGGAGTGGCTCCCGGTCCGCGAGCCCGAGACGCACAAGCGCGCGGCCGGGTACGCCGTCGTGGTCGGCGGCTCGCGGACGATGACCGGGGCGGTGGGACTGATGGCCGGCGCCGCCTACCGCGTCGGCGCAGGGCTGGTTGCCGCTGCCGTACCGGGGTCGATCCTTCCCGTCGTCCAGGGCGCGGTCCGGGAGGCAGTGTTCGCCCCGCTTCCCGAGACCGACGCCGGGACCGCGGCGGGGCCCAGCGATCGGCTGATCGAGATCCTCGGCGAGGCCGGCGCGCTGGCGATCGGTCCGGGGATGACGACGGACGAACGAACGGCGGGCTGGATCCGCGAGCTCGTCCGGACGTCCGAGATCCCCGTGGTGCTCGACGCCGACGGGCTCAACGCGTTCGCCGGCCGGGCGGGTGAGCTCGCCGACCGGCGGGCCGGCCTCGTCCTTACGCCGCACGCGGGCGAGTTCGCGCGGCTCGCGAACGTTCCGGCGCCGGACCTCGACGCCGACCGGGTCGGACACGTCCGGAAGCTCGCGGCCGAGACGCAGGCGATCGTGCTGCTGAAGGGCACGCGAACGCTCGTCGCCACCCCCGACGGCTCGGTCCGCGTCAACCCCACCGGCGGCCCGTTCTTGGCCACCGGCGGGACGGGCGACGTGCTGACGGGGATGATCGCCGGCCTGCTCGCGCGAGGGCTCGGTCCGGTCGACGCCGCGTCCGCCGGGGCCTACGTGCACGGCGTCGCCGGGTCGATCGCCTTCGAAGCGGCCGCCGAGGGCGCGACCGCGGGAGACGTGCTGGATCGTGTCGCCGGGGCGCTCGCAGAGGTGGCGCGCGGATGATGCGGTTCCGTCCCACTGTCGTCG
>JBOGVL010000208.1:0-5655 GCA_050692535.1 Actinomycetota bacterium
GTCCGTCGGGGACCCCGGGCGGACTCGTGCCGCCACCCTGGGCGAGCACGACGGCAAGCACGATGATCGACGCGGCTGCGGCGCCCTGGAGGCGTTCGACCCACCCGCGTTCGCGGAGGGTCGGCCGCGGGCGCTTGGCCGAGGCGGCAGCGAACGCGACGACGCCCGCGGCGGCTGCGGCAGGCTTTCCGGCCGCGGGGCGTCCCTTGCGACCGGAGAGGGCGAACGCGAGCTCCTTGAGGCCCGGGCCTTCCTCCACCACGGCGTCGGCGGCGGCGACGAGCGATGCGTCGGCGGCCACGCGGTCGGTGGTCAGGAGGATGACCCTCGTCCTGGGAGACGAGGTCCGGATGCCGGCCACGACGGATCGACCGTCTTCTCGAGCGACGTCCTCGTGGACGAGGACGACGTCGGGACGGTGCTGTTCGATCGCACGCGCCGTGTCCGCCGCCGTGGCCGCCTCGGCTGCCACGACATAACCTCGCTCCTCGAGGAGGAAACGCGCGAGGTTCCGTTCCAATGGGCGGCGGTCCCCGACGACGGCGGACCGGCGAGGGGTTCCTCTCTTCATCGCTCCCGATTCCGAGCAACAGTCGACTGACCTGCATGTATAGCCCATCCATCCGCCAACTACAGCTACCCAACTGGGCTAGCCCGTTGTGGGCAGACTGGACCACCCGTTAGGCCCACAGCGGTTGTGAAGCCGAACCGGAGGTTCGGGCGCTCCCCGGCGGAGCCGCGCCCGCCGAGCCCGTCGGGCGTCCGGCACCTCTCGGCGGGGTGGTCCGGCGCCGCAGGAGCTTTGCCGAACGGTCGAGCGCAGGAAACCGAAGGGATAGGGCAGGAACGGGAAGAGACCTCACCCGGAACTCGCTGGCGTTGGGATCCCGGCCGTTCCTACGATTCGGTCGTGGCGAGGTACCTGATCCGACGCGCCTTGTTCCTGGTGCTCGTCCTGTTCGTCGTGTCCCTGATCACGTTCCTGATCTTCGTGAAGCTCCCCGCCTCCGACCCGGCGCGCCGAGCTGCGGGCCGAGCCACGACGCCGGAGAACATCGCGGCTGCTCGCGAGGCCTTCGGCCTGGACCAGCCCGTCTGGGTCCAATACGCGCGCTTCGCCCAGGGGCTGATTCCGTGGCCCGGGCTCTTCCTCAACGAGGACGTGTACTTCTCCTACTCCAACTTCGTGCCCGTGAAGGAGGAGATCTTCAAGCGTCTACCGGTGACGGTCACGCTCGCCGTTGGATCCGCGGTCTGCTGGCTGCTCATCGGGATCCCGATCGGGATCGTGTCGGCCGTTCGCCGGCGCAGCCTCGCGGATCGGGCCGGGATGGTGTTCGCGCTGTTCGGGGTCTCGGCGCCGGTCTTCTGGCTCGCGTACGTGTTCCTGTACGTGTTCTGGTACAAGCTCGAGTGGGCGCCCTCGTCGGGCATCCCCATCGGCACCAGCGTGTGGGAGGCCGTCGCCCAGGGCCGGTTCATCCTCCCGTGGATCGTCGTCTCGCTGACCTACGCGGCCTTCTACGCTCGGATGGTTCGTGGCAACCTCGTCGAGACGATGGGAGAGGACTACATCCGGACGGCCCGGGCCAAGGGACTATCAGAGACGCGCGTCGTCTATAAGCACGGGCTCCGCGCCGCGCTCACGCCGCTCGTCACGATGTTCGGTCTGGACCTCGCGGGGCTGCTCGGCGGCGTCTTCATCACCGAGACCGTGTTCAACCTGCCGGGGGTGGGCCAATACGCCGTTCGCTCGATCTTCACCAACGACTTCCCGTCGGTGATGGGCGTGACGATCTTCGGCGCGTTCTTCATCGCACTCGCCAACCTGCTCGTCGACGTCGCCTACGCCTACGTCGACCCGCGCGTGCGCTTCTAGGCCGGGTTCACTCCCGACGTCCGAGACCCCGGCCCGAGCCTCCCAGCAGGCCGAGATCGAGGGCCACGCCGAGCACGATCACGATGATGCCCGCGGCCTCGATCCCTCCGTCCGGCGCGGTGAACTCGTTCTTGGCGATCGCGTAGCCGATCGCCGTCGTCGGCAGGAACAGGAAGCCGAGGAGGCCCCACCAGCCGCTCGAGAACGCCTGGTTCAGGTAGTTGGAGAACAACCAGAGGAAGAACAGGATGAAGCGCGGCGTGATCAGCGCCAGGATGACGAGCAGGCAACCCATCGCCGGATGCTATCCCGCACGATGGGACGGGGTTGCGGCCACTCGAACATACGTTCTATCCTGAGCCGTGGCCGAGCAGCTCTTCGAGATCGCGCGCCGGAGGTTCGACACCCCGGAGTTCCGAGGCATCGAGTTCATCGAGGCCGAGTGCAAGACGATCATCAACCGCGTCCCGGGCGACTTCCTCCCGTTCAAGTGGAGCATCAACCCGTATCGAGGTTGCTCACATGCCTGTACCTACTGTTTCGCCCGGCCAACCCACACGTTCCTCGACATGAACGCGGGCCGGGACTTCGAGACCAGGATCGTCGTCAAGGTCAACGCCCCCGACGTCCTGCGCCGCCAGCTCGCCGCCAAACGCTGGAAGGGCGAGGGGATCGCGATGGGCACCAACACGGACCCGTACCAGCGCGCGGAGGGCCGCTACCGATTGATGCCGGAGATCGTCCGGGCGCTCAAGGACTTCCGCAACCCGTTCTCGATCCTGACCAAGGGGACGCTGATCCTCCGCGACCTTGATCAACTGGTGGATGCGGCCGCGGTCACGGACGTCACCACCGCGTTCTCCATCGGCACGCTCGACGAGGAGGCCTGGCGGCTGAGCGAGCCGGGAACGCCCCATCCTCGCAAGCGCATCGAGGCCGTCGCAGCGTTGAACGCGGCGGGCATCCCGTGCGGTGTGCTGATGGCGCCGATCCTGCCCGGCATCACCGATCATCCGCGACAGCTCCGCCAGCTGGTGCGCGCGGCGATCGAGGCCGGCGCGACCCACGTCTCGCCGATCCTCCTGCACCTCCGGCCCGGCGTCCGGGAGGAGTTCCTGCCGTGGCTCGAGGAGCACTACCCGGACCTGGTCGTCCGCTACCGGGCGATGTACGCCAAGCCGTATGCGCCGGCCCAAGACCGCAAGCGGCTCGGAGCGACCGTCGGCGGCATGGTGCGCGCCCTCGGTGGAGCGCGGGCAACCGAGCCGCCGGCCCGATGGCGCCCACCCGAACCCCCGGCGTCGGCGCCCGAACAGCTCACGTTCGGCTGAACCGTCTCATCCGATACCCTTCCGCTCCGATGCGCGGCTTGGACCGGCTGCTGGAGCTGCAGGGACTCGATACGGCGATCGATCGCCTCGAGCACCGTCGTGAGCAGCTCGACGCCGGCGAGGAGCTGTCGGTCGTGCGCAAGGAGATGGAAGACGCGGAGGCGCGCCTCGGTGAGCTGCGGCTCGCGCTGGACTCGGTCGGCCGCGAGTCCGCTCGGCTCGAGCACGAGATCGAGTCGATGGGCGGCAAGCTCGCCGCCGAGGAGAAGCGGATGTACGACGGCAGCATCGTCAACGCCAAGGAGCTGGAGGCCCTGCAGCACGAGATCTCGAGCCTGAAGGAGCGCCGTGCGCGGGCCGAGGACGAGCTCCTGGAGCAGATGGTGCGGCGCGAGGATCTGGAGGCTCGCGCATCCGAGTCCGACATCGAGGTCGCCTCCGCGCGCGCCCGTGCCGAGGAGGTCGGCGGAGCGGCGGCGACGGAGCTGGATCAGATCGCCACGACGCTGGTCGAGCGACGAGCCTCGCGAGACGCGCTCGCCGGCGAGATTGACGAGGAGCTCCTGGAGCTCTACGAGGACCTGCGCCGGCAGAAGAAGGGGATCGCCGCGGCGGAGATCGTCGACGGCGTGTGCCAGGCATGTCACGAGAAGCTCTCGGCGGTCGAGCTCGACCGGCTGAAGCACACCGAGCGCGTGAAGAGGTGTGAGTACTGCCGGCGGATCGTGTTCTTCGCCTGAGCGTCGCCTGCGACGGCGCCGCCCGCGGGAACCCGGGCCCGGCCGGGATCGGGGTCGTCATCACCGACCCCACCGGCGAGGTGGTCGCGGAGATCGCGGAGGGGATCGGCGTGGCCACCAACAACGTCGCCGAGTACACGGCGGCGATCCGCGGGCTCGAGCGCGCGAAGGAGCTCGGTGCCGGGCGGGTGATCGTCCGGTCCGACAGCCGGCTCATGGTCGAGCAGCTCTCGGGTCGGTTCAAGGTGAAGAACGCGAACCTGCAGCGCCTCCATGCGCGGGCGCGATCGCTCGCGGCCGGGTTCGAACGCGTCGAGTACGAGCACGTCCGACGCGAGCAGAACGCCGAAGCGGATCGGCTCGCCAACGAAGGCGTCGACGCCTGGCTGGCCGGAGAGGGCGCGTCGTGGTCCCGCCCCGCCACGAGCCCTCGCCTGTGGGAGGCCGGGGACGATCGACGCTGAACGGACGGCCCCTATACTCGCCTCGGAGGAGCCGGCCGGGCGGCCGCGGGCGGAAACGCTCGAGGAAAGTCCGGGCTCCGCAGGGCAGGGTGCTGGGTAACACCCAGGCGGGGCGACCCGCGGAAAGCGCCACAGAGAACAGACCGCCGCGCGAGCGGTGAGGGTGAAACGGTGAGGTAAGAGCTCACCAGCGGGCCGGGTGACCGGTCCGGCTCGGCAAGCCCCACCCGGAGCAAGGCCAAGCAGGGAGCGTGTCGGGGGTTCGCCTCCGCCGAAGGACGGCCCGTCCGAGCTCCCGGGTCGGCCGCACGAGGGCCTCGGCCCCGGAGCCCCGCGAGGGGCTCAGAGAGATGGTCGCCGGGCGGTCGCGAGACCGCCGCACAGAACCCGGCTTACAGGCCGGCTCCTCCACTTCGACTCCGGCTCACCGGACGAGCGCGTCGTTCGCGTCCAGCGCGCGCCGGAGCTGCTTGCCGGCGTGATAGCTCGACCGGACCAGCGGCCCGGCCTCGACGTGCGAGATCCCCATCGACTCGCCGACCCGCTTCCACTCCGCGAACTCGTCCGGCGTCACCCACCGGTCGACCGACAGGTGGAACGACGTCGGCTGCAGGTACTGGCCGATCGTGACGATCTCGGCGCCCGTTCCGGCGATGTCCTCGAGCGCCGCCGGGACCTCGTCCGGCCGTTCGCCCATGCCGAGGATGAGGTTCGACTTCGTGATCTGCCCGCTGCGCAGGCGTTTGGCAAGGCGGAGCACCTCGAGCGACCGGTCGTAGCCGAACGCCGGCCGGATGCGATCGTGCAGACGCCGAACGGTCTCCAGGTTGTGCGCGAAGACGTCCGGTTCTGCGTCGATCACGGTCGCGATGTCGCGCGCTCCGCCCTTGAAGTCGGCCGGGAGCACCTCGACTCCGCACCCGGGGATCGCCTCGCGCAGGGCACGGATCGAGGCGGCCCAGATCCGCGCCCCCCCGTCGGGCAGGTCGTCCCTCGCGACGCCCGTGAGGACCACGAACCGGAGGCCCATAGCCTGGACGGCATCGGCGATTCGGCGCGGTTCGTCCTCGTCGACGGGTTCTGGCTTCGCGGTCATCACGTCGCAGAAGCCGCACCGGCGCGTGCACTTGTCGCCGAGGATCAGGAACGTGGCCTCGCGCGCCTCCCAGCACTCGCCGATGTTGGGGCACATGGCCTCCTCACACACCGTGTGCAGGGACCGGCCGCGCATGATGTCCTTC
>JBOGVL010000209.1:0-5645 GCA_050692535.1 Actinomycetota bacterium
GGTGCCGGCGGGGCCGCCTCCCCCTCGGCGGCCCCGCCGCACGTCTGGGGCCCCCCGGGCCGACTCGGAGATCTCCGACCGCCGCGTGCCTGCGTGCGATGATCCGCCGGTGCCCACCCCCGCTCGCCGGTTCGGCCTCGGGATGGTCTTCGTCTGCCTCACGGCGACGCTCACCCTCGGACTCGTCCAGAAGTCCCCGTGCATCGGCGGCAACTGGAGCGACGGACGCCAGTACACGCGGCTGTGCTACACGGACATCGTTCCACTCCTCGGCACCGAGCAGCTCACCGGCGACCGGCTGCCCTACCTGGACCCGTGCGACGCGGCCGCCCCCGGCAACTGCGACGAGTACCCGGTCCTGTCGATGTGGGCGATGCGCGCGGCCGCGTGGATCTCGGGACCGGACGTCGGCGACTTCTTTCGCGCCAACTTCGTCATCCTCACGCTCGCGGCGTTCGCCACCGCGCTCTGCCTGTACCTGATGGTCGGGGGGCGCGCCCTCTACTTCGCGCTCGCGCCGACCCTGCTGATCTACGCGTACGTGAACTGGGACCTGCTCGCGGTCGCGTTCGCCACCGCCTCGACCCTCCTGTACCTGCGTCGGCGAGACACGTGGGCGGGGCTGATGATCGGGCTCGGGGCCGCGGCGAAGCTCTATCCGCTGCTCCTCCTGGTGCCCTTCGTGGCCGGGCGGTTCCGGTCGCGCGAGCCCGACCGCGGGATCCACCTGACCTGGGCGGCGGCCGGCGCGTGGGTCGTCGTGAACCTCCCGTTCGCGCTCGCGTCCCCCACGAGCTGGTGGGAGTTCTTCCGTTTCAACTCGGCCCGGCCGGCGGACTGGGACAGCATCTGGTTCATCGCCTGCCACCGCCTCTCGGGCGAGGTCTCCTCCTGCGGGAACACGCGGGTGCTCAACCTGGTCTCGGCGCTGCTGTTCGTGGCGCTCGCCTCGGTCGTGTGGCGGGCCAAGGTCGTCCGGGATCCCGGATTCGCCCGCTGGACCCTCGGGTTCCCGCTGCTGGTGCTGTTCCTGCTGACGAACAAGGTGTACTCGCCGCAGTACGGGCTCTGGCTGCTGCCGTGGTTCGCCCTCGCGCTTCCGGAGTTTCGGCTGTTCGTGGCGTTCCAGGCGGCGGACGTCGCCGTGTTCGTCACGCGCTTCTCCTGGTTCGGGGAGCTCTCGGGCGTCGGAGGGCTGCCGATCGGCGCGTTCGAGATCGCGGTGATGATCCGCACGGTGATCCTCGTGGTGTGCATCCTCGCGTGGGTCCGCCGGCGGGAGCCCGTCCCGGTCCCGGCGCCCCCCGCCGAGCCGCAGCTCGTTGGGGCTCCGGCGTGAAGACCGAGGCCGGACCGGAGACCGCCCCGGTCGACGAGCGGGAGGATCTCCCGCTGGCACGGGCCGTCCGGTACTGCCTGCTCGTGTTCCTAGTGCTCCGGCTGCTCACGTTCGTCGTCGGGTTGGCCTCGGTGATGATCGTGCCACCCCTCGGGCCTGCCGGCGTTCCGGGGTGGCCGGCGAACCCGACGCCCGACCCGGGCTGGCACAACCTGTTCACCGCGTGGGAGCGCTTCGACGCGTTGTGGTTCCTTCGGATCGCCGACGCCGGCTACGGGCTGGGCGACGGGAGCGCGGCGTTCTTCCCGCTCTACCCGCTCGCGATCCGGTCCGTGTCGCTGCTCCTGCTGGGACACCCCTTTGCGGCGTCGTTCCTCGTGTCGAACGGCGCCTTCGTCGGCGCCCTCGTCATGACCTATCTCCTCACGGCAATGGAGTTCGACGAGCGCCGGGCTCGAACGACCGTCGTGCTCATCTCGTTCTTCCCGACCTCGTACTTCTTCTTGATGCCCTACAGCGAGTCCCTGTTCCTGCTCTGCGCCGTGACCGCGTTCTGGGGGGCGCGACGCGGACGGTGGGTGCTGGCCGGTGCGGCCGGGGCGGCCGCGGCGCTCACCCGCAGCGTCGGGCTCGTCCTGGTGCCCGCGCTGGCGATCGAGGCCTTCCACCGTCGCGCCGAGGGACGCGGGCGGGCGTGGCCTGGGCTCCTCGCCGCCGGCGCGACCGGGCTCGGCACGCTGGCGTACCTGGGGTGGTGGCAGCTCCGCGCCGGCGAATGGCTCGCCCCCATCACGGAGCAGCGCAACTGGCAGCGCGAGTTCTGGTGGCCGTGGACGACGCTGTGGCGGGCGACGAAGATCGCCTTCAGCGGCGGTCACATCGGAGACGTCGACGGCGCGTACTGGCTCATCGACTGGCTGATCGTCATCCCGGTCCTGCTGCTGGCCGTGTACGCGGCCGGGCGGTTCCGGCCGTCCTACGCCGTCTTCCTGTGGGGCGGCCTGCTTCTCCCGCTCTCGTTCGTGTTCTGGGGACGGCCACTGATCTCGATGCCGCGGTTCGTCCTGACGCTGTTTCCGGTGTTCTGGGCCGCCGCCGAGCTGGCCGACGGCTTCCACGTCCCCCGCTGGGCCCTCGCCGCGGTGGGCGCCGTGGGCATCGGTGTACTCTCGGTGCTCACCGTCAACTGGTACTACATCTTCTGACCCTTCGGCGCCGACATATAGGATGGCGCCGGACGGCCGGGCGCGAGCGGAGGGGGACGAGTGACCGTACGGGTAGCGATCGCGGACGACCACTCGCTCGTGCGCCAGGGCCTGCGGCGCTACCTGGACATGGCGGAGGGGATCGAGGTCGTCGGCGAGGCCGCCAACGGCATCGAGCTCGTCGACCTGATCGAGCGCGAGACGCCCGACATCGCCCTGGTGGACATTCGGATGCCCGAGATGGACGGCCTCGAGGCCGCCCGGCAGATCCGGGACAAGTTCCCGAAGGTCGGCGTTATCATGCTCACCGCGTACGACGACCGGCAGTTCGTCGTCGAAGCGGTGCGCTCGGGCGCCCGCGGCTACGTCCTGAAGGCGCGCGACGCGGAGCACCTGATCCAGACCGTCCGCCTGGTCGCCGGCGGCAACATGGTGATCGACCCGCAGCTCGTGGTCGCGCTGGCCGAGGAGCTGAGCCAGGCGAAGGAGCGCGACCGGAGGGCCGAGACGCTCACCGCTCGCGAGATCGAGGTCCTGCAGCTCCTGGCGTTCGGGCACACCAACCGGGACATCGCCGAGCGGCTCTACATCTCTCCCGACACGGTGAAGACCCACCTCGAGCACATCTTCGAGAAGCTCGGCGCCTCCGACCGCACCGCCGCGGTCGCCGAGGCGCTCCGACGCCGCCTGATCGAGTAGCGCGATCGAGGTACCTCGAGAGCACGACCCCCGTCCCGGTCAACCGGCCTAGGCCGCCAATCCGCGTACGAGCCCCGAGCGGGTGATGGAGTCGCGCTGGTTCCTGGGCGAACATACGGCTCCGAGATGTCGACGCAGCCCGTGCGCCCCCACGCCTGGTTCGCGCCGGTGGTCCTCCTCCTCACGGGCGCCGGTGTCGTGCTCGCCTATGTGCTCGCCCTCCCCGAGATCCGCCAGACCGACGGGCTCGCCGGCGCGATCGTCGCGGGCGCCTGCCTGATCTCGGCGATCGCGATCTTCGCCCGCGCCCGCCGGCCGGACGCGTGGCGGAGCGCCTGGTGGCTCGGGCTGGGGGTCCTCGTGCTCGCCGCGGTGACCGCCACGATCGCCGTGCTCGACGTCCGCGGCGTCGAGGTCGACTCGCCCTCCCCGTACGACGCCGCACTGCTGATCGTGGCCCTCCTGTTCCTCGTCCCCGTGATGTACGAGTTCCGCGGGCACGTGCCGCGCGAGGATCGACGCGAGATCGCAGCGGACGTGGCCCTCGTCACCATCGCGCTCGGGACGATGCTCTATCTCCTTCTCCGCCCGGGCAGCTCCGAGGCGGCCATCTCCGCGTCCGCAGCCGAGTTCGCGGTGATCGTCGCGGCGACGATCTCGGCGTATGGGGCACTGGCGTTGTGGCTGCCCACCCTCCCCCACATCGGGCTCTTCGGCGCGATCTGTGCGCTGGGCGCGGCCATGCTGACGTTCGGCGACGCCTGGCTCCGCGATGCCTACCGCCCCGGAGTGCCGGAGATCGAGGTGCCGGTCGCGTTGGCGAGCCTGTTCATCGCGTTGCTGGTCACCGTCGTCCCGCGCAGCTCGACCGATCTGCGACCGAAGCGCCCGGCCCGGTACGGCCGCGCCCTGCTCACGACGCTGTCGGTGACCACCGCGTGCGGGGCGCTCGGGCTCGTCGCGACGCTGGAGATCGACGAGCGGATCGGCCCCCTGCAGGCCTCGGCGCTGATCGCCATCCTTGCGATCGGGGTCGTCCTGCGCATCCTCGTGAACCAGGTCCGGGGGGCCCACGCCCAGCGCGCCGTCCACGACGCCCTCGACCAGAAAGAGGTCGCCCTCCGCGAGACCGACAAGGCCCTCGCCCGTCTGCAGCGGGCCAACGAGACACTCCGCGACTCCGAGGAGCGGCTGCGCACGGTCTTCGAGGCGGCCGTGGACGGCATCGTCGAGCTGGACGACCGGGACGTGATCCTGCGGGCCAACGGGGCGTTCTGCCGCATGATCGAGCTCCCCCACTCGCTCGTCGAGGGGCAGCCCTGGACGGCGCTGGCGGCATCGATCGAGGTCGACGACTCCTTCGCGTCGCTGCCGGCGACCGGGCAGGGCACGCTCCGGCGCGAGGGCAACGCCGTCTACCTCGAGGCGCGGACCTCCGAGATCCCCGGGGACCCGCCGAGGCGGCTGCTCCTCGTCCGCGACGTGACGGCGGCCCGGGTCGCGGACCAGACGATCCGCTCGCTGTTCAAGTTCCTCCAGGACCGCGACGAGGACCGCACCCGCATCATGCGGCGGACCAACGCGGCGATCGAGAGCGAGCGCAACCGCATCGCACGGGACCTGCACGACGGTCCCGTCCAGGGCGTCTCGGCCGCCTCGCTGTCGCTCGAGGCGGTCCTGTTGATGCTGAAGGCCGGGGAGATGGACGAGGGGGTCGAGGTGCTCGCCAAGGTGCGGCGCGAGCTCTCGGAGGAGGCCGACAACCTCCGGCGGCTGATGTCCGGCCTCCGGCCGCCGCTGCTCGAGGAGCGCGGCCTGATCCCCGCCCTCCGCGAGACGGTCGACAAGTACGGGCTCGACAACAGCGTGCGGTCCGAGTTCCTCGGGCGCGCGGTCGTCGAGATCCCGCAGGACCTCGAGACGCTCGCCTACCGGATCGTCCAGGAGGCCCTGTCCAACAGCACGAAGCACTCCCGCGCGCGCAGCGTGGCGGTCTCGGTCGAGGCCGTCGGCGGCCAGCTACGGATCGAGGTCGCCGACGACGGCGTCGGGTTCGACGCCGGCAAGGCCCGCGAGTACCTGCAGATGGGCCGCGTCGGCCTCGCCTCGATGCGCGAGCGCGTCGAGCTGGCGAACGGCACGTTCATGGTGCACTCGACGCCCGGCAAGGGCACCACGGTCCTGGCCACCCTCCCGCTCGACGCCGTGCCGGCGGCGCGGGAGTTCTCGGTCAGCGAGGCGTCCTAGCCCGGGGGCCGGCCGGCGCCGGTCCCGCGGCCACCCGTCCGCCTGAAGACCTCCGGCGGGGTCGGCGACGGGGACTCGGTCGGCTCCGGCGAGGGCGACTCGGTGGGCTCGGGCGAAGGCGACTCGGTCGGCGAGGGGCTCGGCGATGGCGAGGG
>JBOGVL010000210.1:0-5464 GCA_050692535.1 Actinomycetota bacterium
CCACAGCGGCGCCGCAAGCCGCGTCGTCCGCGCGGGCGCCGTCGCCGGGGCCTCGACCCGCGTGGCGACGGCCGTGGGGGCGGCGGAGCCGGCGAATGCGTCCGTTTCCGGAAGGAGCGCGACCTCCGAGATCCGATCGTGCACGGGCTCACGACCGGTCCCGGCGGGGTCGGGCGCTCGGCGGCCGATCCATCGCCGGTCCAGCAGCAGGAGCGCGAACGCCAGGACGATCCAGAACGCGACGAAGACGTCGAGCATCGCGGTCCGCGACTGGACGAAGCTGAGGTTCTCGACGGCGAGGAGCAGCCCGCCGGCGAAGGTCCAGATGGGGCTCGCGAACAGGAGCTGCACGATGAACGCCAGCAGCACCACCGTGACCGTGCCCACGACCGCGCCGGAGACGCGCCACCCGAACGAGCTGGTCCCGAAGGCGAGCTCGCCGACCGCGATCATCCACTTGCCGAGCGGCGGATGCACCCAGGAGCCGGTGTCGTTGCGGTTCTCCCGCCAGTAGCGCTCGTCGTCGCTGTTGACGTCGCAGCGCTGGTCCGAGTAGCCGAGGAAGATGCACGCGGACTTCGAGTAGTAGTACTCGTCGAAGATCCGCTGCTCGGGGTAGCCGAGGTGGGTGAACCTCAGCACGCCGGCGATGGCGCCCACGGCCAGGATCGCCACGACGGGACGGTTGAGCTTTGCGAGCAAGGGGAGCATCCGGTCGATCGTACGGCAGCGGTTCGGCTTCGGCCGGGAAGCGTCACCGGCGACGGACACTCGAAGGGCTAGCGCCTCGGCCGGTCTTTCACACGTACGACGAACTGAAGCCCCTGATAGGTCTCGTCGATCGAGGCGGACTTGTTGTCGACCAGGCCGGTGTCCAGTCCCACGCGCTGGACGGACTCGAACGACAGGTCCGTGTCGACCGCGGCGGCTTTCTTGGGCCAGGCCACCCAGAGACGCCCCGCCGGGTCGAGTGCCCGCGCCAGGCCGGCGAAGCGCCTCGAGAGCTCGGCGCTCCGGGTCGTGAAGAACAGGACCACGTCGATCGGGCCGCGCGCCTGCCTCGCGAGCTCGACCCCCATCGGAAGCCGTCCCAAGGCAAAGCCTTGCGGCGCACCAAGGACGAGGATCCGGGACCCCTCGCGGATCCCGAGCTTCCGGGGGAGCGGCGTCTCCGAGTAGTCCTGGCGACTTGCCGTGCTCATCGCCGGCCACTGTAGCCCGCCGGCCGACGCCTGCGGGAGTGTGCCCCCGCGTCAACCGTGCGAGCATCGATGAGATGAGCGGAATCCTGTACGTCGTCGGAACGCCGATCGGGAACCTCGGGGACATGACCGATCGCGCTCGGCAGGTCCTTGGGAGCGTCGACACCCTTGCAGCGGAAGACACTCGGCACACCGGTCGCCTGCTGTCGCGTTTCGGCATCAAGCGGCGGATCGTGTCGTTGTTCGAGGGGAACGAGCGCGAGCGAACCGGGGAGCTCCTCCAACGACTGCGCGAGGGACGCGACGTCGCGCTCGTAACCGATGCGGGAATGCCGACGATCTCGGATCCGGGGTTCCGAGTGGTGCGCGCGTGCGTCGAGGATGGCATCGAGGTCCGCGTCGTGCCGGGTCCGTCCGCGGTCACCGCCGCTCTGGTCGTTTCCGGTTTGCCGGTCGACCGCTTCGTCTTCGAGGGCTTCCTTCCGCGCAAGGCCGGGGAGCGGCGCGAGCGACTCCGTCTCCTCGCCGGCGACCCTCGGACGGTCGTGCTGTTCGAGTCCCCGCTGCGGGTCGTTGCGTTGCTCCGCGACGTGCTCTCCGAGCTCGGGGACCGGCGCGTCGCGCTCGCCCGGGAGCTCACGAAGCTCCACGAGGAGGTCGTTCGCGGGCGCGCCTCGGAGGTCCTCGCCCGTTTCGCGGGCTCCGAGCCCAAGGGCGAGGTCGTCCTCGTGATCGAGGGGCATGCCGGGGACGAGGTGGCGGACCTCCCCGAGCTGGTCGCCGAGGCACAGAGGCTCGCGGACGGCGGGATGCGGAAGCGGGAGGCGGCGGCCGCGGTCGCCAGGGGGCGCGGGGCCAGCGCGAACGCGATCTACGAGGCCCTGATCCGCACCACGCCGACCTGAGTCTGCCCCGCGTGGGGGCCCTCCGTAGAATGGCCCGACCATGGGCCGGGACGTCTTCTACATCACCACACCGATCTACTACCCGAACGACGTCCCGCACATCGGGCACGCCTACGACGCGGTCTCGGTGGACTTCGTGGCCCGGCACCACCGTCTCCGCGGGGAGGAGGTCTTCCACCTCACGGGAACCGACGAGCACGGCCTGAACATCCAGCGCCGGGCAACGGCCGCGGCCAAGGAGCCGAAGGAGTTCGTCGACGAGATGGAGCCTCGGTGGCGGGAGGTCTGGGCCCGCCTGGACATCGGCTACGACGACTACATCCGGACCACCGAGGCGCGCCACACGGCGGCCGTGGTGAAGCTCCTCGAAGCCGTCCACGACAACGGACACGAGGACATCTACCTCGGCACCTACGAGGGCCTGTACTGCGTGTCGTGCGAGCTGTACTACACCGAAGGCGACCTGCTCGAGGGCGGCCTGTGCCCCATCCACGAGCGGCCCGTGGAGCTCATGCAGGAGGAGAACTACTTCTTCCGGCTCTCGGCGTACCGGGACCGGCTTCTCGAGCACTACACGCGGACGCCCTCGGCGGCCGAGCCCGAGGTCCGCCGCAACGAGGTCCTCGCACTGATCCGGGGCGGCCTCCAGGACTTCTCGATCTCCCGGACCTCGTTCGACTGGGGGATCCCCTTGCCCTGGGACCCCCGGCACGTCTGCTACGTCTGGTTCGACGCCCTCACGAACTACCTGACCGCGGCCGGCTACGGTTCGGACCCCGAGCGCCTCGGGCGGGTCTGGCCGGCGAACGTGCACATGATCGGGAAGGACATCCTGCGGCAGCACGCGATCTACTGGCCGGCCATGCTCATGGCCGCCGGAGTGGAGACCCCGCGCCAGGTCTGGGCCCACGGGTTCCTGACGGTCGGCGGCAAGAAGATGTCCAAGACCAACGCCACGGGCATCCACCCGTTCGAGCTGATCGACCACTTCGGGGTGGACTCGTACCGCTACTACTTCATGCGGGAGATCCAGTTCGGACAGGACGGGAGCTTCTCGTGGGAGTCGATGGTCGACCGCCACAACGCCGACCTCGCCAACGGGCTCGGCAACCTCGCGAGCCGGGTGCTGGCGATGCTCGGCTCCTACTTCGGTGGAGCGGTCCCCGCCCCCGGCGGCCCGGGAGCCGAGGAGGACCTCCCGAAGGTGACCGAGGACGCCGCGGGTCGGTACGACGAGCACATGCGCGCGCTCGCGCTGAGCCAGGCGCTCGCCGCGGTGTGGGACATCGTCGGCCGCGCGAACGGTTATCTCGTGGAGAAGGAGCCCTGGAAGATCGCCGCGGACGAGTCCCGGCGAGAGGAGCTCGCGGGCGTCCTGTACGCGGCGGCCGAGACGCTCCGGATCTTGGCGATCCTCATCCTCCCGATCATGCCCGGCGCGGCCGAGCGGCTGTGGGGACAGCTCGGCATCGGCGAGCCGCTGCGGTCACAGCGCCTGCCCGGCGCCGCGCGCTGGGGCCTCCTCGAGCCGGGGACGGCGACCTCCAAGGGCGAGGCGCTGTTCCCGCGCCTCGACTCCTGAGTGAAGGTTGCCGCGAACGCGTTTCACGTGGGACCCATCCCCTCGACTTCGGGTGCACGGAGGGTGCGCGCGGCGGGAGGGCCCTGGACCTGCCTCGGAGGCGCGTTTCGACCCCAGGTCGAGGAAGCCTGAGACGATCCCGGGATGAGCGACCCGAAGCCTGAAGTCCCGGTGCAGAGCGCCGCGGTCGATTCCCACTGTCACCTGTTCTTGCTCGATGATCCGGCCGCCGCCGTGGAGAACGCCCGGCACGCCGGCGTCGGCACCGTCGTCTGCCCGGGGATCGACCCGGAGACGAGCCGCCGATCGCTCGAGCTCGCCGGATCCCTCCCCGGGGTCTTCGCAACGGCCGGCGTTCATCCCCACGACGCCTCGAGCTTCGACGCGCGCCAGGCCTCCGAGATCGAAGGCCTGCTCGGCGACCCGCGCGTGGTCGCCGTGGGGGAGTGCGGTCTGGACTTCTACCGGATGCGCTCGCCGAGGGAGGACCAGGAGCGAACCTTCCGCGCCCACGTCGCCCTCGCCCGCGACGCGGGCCTGCCGCTCGTCGTCCACGTCCGCGACGCGTGGGAGGAGATCCTTCGACTCCTCGATGAGGGTTCGGCCGAGCGCGTGGTGCTCCACTGCTTCACGGGCGACCTCGCAACGGCCCGGGAGTGTGCGGCGCGCGGGTGGTACCTCTCGTTCGCGGGCAACGTCACGTATCCGAAGAACGATCACCTTCGAGCGGCGGCGGCCGCGGTGCGCCTCGATCGCATCCTCGTCGAGACCGACAGCCCCTTCCTCGCGCCGCATCGGATGCGAGGTCGCGACAACTCGCCCGCGAACGTCGTCGACGTGATCGAGGAGATCGCTCGCGTCCGTGGACAACCCGTGGAAAACGTGCGGTCGACGACGTCGGCGAACGCGCGAAAGGCCTTTCCACGCCTCTCCGGACCCTCGAACGGCCGTTCGGACTGAAGTTTGCAGTGAGGGTTGAGGGTTTGATAGGTTGCGACCTCGTGCGTTTGGAGGCTTCGGTCCGGCTCAGCCGCTTCCCCCCGGGGCCTTCTTCCGACAGGAGGAAGGTGTATGCGGGTGCGCCCCTCGCGGGTCCGACGTCTCCGGGTCCGCAAGGCGATCGGGAACCTGGTCCTCGCGGCCTCGATCCTCGTCGTGGCGGGGGCGTACCTCGCGATCCAGAAGACCGTGACGCTCGTCGTCGAGGGCGAGCCGGAAGCCGTGCGCACGATGAGCGCGAACGTCGGGGAGCTCCTCGACACGGAGGGGATCGTCATCGGTTCGGACGACCTGGTGATGCCGTCGCAGACGACGCCGATCGCCGACGGGATGACCGTCCTCGTCGAGATGAGCTTCGCCGGAGGGGCCACGGACCCGGCCCCGAAGAGTGTGGGGGTCTGGGTGATGGAAGGGGTGCAGGAGCCGTTCGCGATGCTTGCGGCTCGAAGCACCGAGGACTGGTTCTCCGCGGGAGCGCCGGTCGGGCAGCAGGCGGTAGTGGCGGCGCAGGTCGTGGTGATGGGGAAGGACCACGACGTGCTGTCCAATGCCTCGACCGTCGGCGAGCTCCTCTCGGCCATGGGGATCGAGCCCGACCGTAACGACCGCGTCCTTCCATCACCCAGCGCCCCCCTCAAACACGGCGCCACGATCCGCTACACGTCGATCGACTACCGGCTGCGCGAGCTCCGCGTCCCGATCCCCTTCACGACGTACACGGAGTACACGGACGACCTGGATCCCGGGCAGGTCCGGCTCGTCCGAGGCGGCGTCGC
>JBOGVL010000211.1:0-5440 GCA_050692535.1 Actinomycetota bacterium
GGGGTCCGGCGTAAAGGACCCGTCAAAGGCGGCGTGCGGGACGTGAAGAACTCGTAGCGAAGCCGTAGCGTGGCGCCGTGAGCGAGCGGTGGCTCCTCGCGCCGGCCCGCAGCTCGTGGGTCCGGGCCCTGCTGGTGGGCGTCGCCTCGCCCGCCATCGCGCTCGGGGTCGCGCTGCTCCTGCAACCCGAACGCGAGCTCGGAGCGGTGTCGCCGTTCCTACTCGCCGTCGTGGGCGCCTCGGTCGTCGGCGGGATCTGGGCCGGCGTGATGAGCTCGGCGCTGGGATTCGTCGCCCTCACCTACTTCTTCACCGAGCCCGTCCACACGTTCCGCATCACCTCGCGCGACGACGTCGTGGCGGTCGTCGTCTTCCTCGTAGTGGCGCTCCTCGTCGGGTGGGTCGTCGCCCGCGCCGTCGCAGAGCGGGATCGAGCGTCGCGCAGGGAGCGAGAAGCCCGGCTGCTGAACTACTTCGCGACGAAGGCGCTCTCGGGCGAGCCGCTCGATCGCGTGCTGAACGACCTGGGGGCGTCGCTCGTCGACGCGCTCCGCCTCGCGAGCTGCGGCATCGGCGCGGAGGCCGCCGGGCGCACCTACGAGGTCGTCCGGTCCCTCCCCGGCGCCGCGGTCGGTATCCCGGTACGCGTTCCCATCGCCAGCGGCGAGACGTCGTTCGGCACCCTCACCGCAGCCCGGCAGGACGGCATGGGGCTCGGGCAGGACGACCTTCGGCTCCTCGAGGCCGCGGCCCGGCAGATCGCCGTGGTCCTGGAGCGCTCGACGCTCGATGCCCAGGTGGCCGACGCGCGGCTCCAGGCGGAACGGAGTCAGGCTCGGGCGGCCCTGTTCTCCTCCGTCACGCACGACCTCCGGACGCCCCTGGCGTCGATCAAGGCCGCCGCGACGAGCCTGCTCCAGGACGATGTCCAGCTGGACGGCGGGCAGCGCACCGAGCTGCTCTGGACCGTGGCGGAGGAGACGGACCGGCTAAACCGGCTGATCGGCAACATCCTCGAGCTCGCCAAGGTCCGCGCCGGCGCGCTCGTTCCGGCCAAGCAACCGACCGCCATCGAGGAGGTCGTCGAGTCCGTGCTGCACCGGATGCAGGCTGCCTCTCGGGGCCTGCGGGTTCGCACCATCCTGCGAGAGAGCCCGGACGTGCCCGTCGACCCCGTTCAGATCGACCAGGTCCTGTCGAACCTCCTCGAGAACGCGATCCGCTTCTCGCCGCCGGGAGGGGAGATCCTGATCTCGGTCGCGCCCTGGCGCTCGGGCGTTCAGGTTCGAATGACCGACGAAGGGCCCGGGATCCCGCCCGATGACCGCGAGCGCGTCTTCGAGGCCTTCGTTCGTGGAGGCCCGAGTGGATCCGACGCCGAGGCACACGGGAGCGGCCTCGGCCTGTCGATCGCGCGCGCGATCGTGCTCGCCCACGGAGGCCGGATCCGGATCGAGGGGACGCCATCGGGCGGCACCGCGGTGGTCTTCGAGCTGCCGGCCCGCGACTCGGAGCCCGTTCCCCAGGAGTCCACCGTGTCGGAGCGGCCGTCGTGACGCGCGTGCTGGTCGTCGACGACGAGCCACAGATCCGCCGCGCCATGCGGACGAGCCTCGGGGCGCACGGCTACGAGGTCGAGACGGTGGGCACCGGCAAGGAGGCGATCGTCGCGGCCGCGGAGCGCGCGCCCGAGCTGGTCCTGCTCGACCTGGGGCTCCCCGATCTGGAGGGCGCGGAGGTGATCCGGCGGCTCCGCTCGTTCTCGGAGGTACCGATCATCGTGCTGTCGGTGCGAGACCGCCAGTCGGACAAGGTCGCGGCCCTGGACGCCGGCGCCGACGACTACGTCACCAAGCCCTTCGGCGTCGATGAGGTCTTGGCCCGGGCCAGGGCGGCGATCCGGCGCAGCCAGTCGGGCGAACCTTCGCCCCCGCTCCTGGTGTTCGGAGACGTCGCCGTTGACCTCGGTCGGCGGCTCGTGACGAAGGACGGGGAGGCCGTTCACCTGACGAAGACCGAGTACGCGCTGCTCGAGGCCTTCGTGACGAACCCCGGCAAGCTCCTCACCCACCAGTGGCTGCTCCGCCGCGTGTGGGGGCCCGGCTACGCGGCCGAGAGCCACTACCTTCGCGTGTACGTGCGCTCGCTCCGCCGCAAGCTCGGCGACGAGGCGGCGGCGCCTCGCCTGATCCTGACCGAGCCCGGGGTCGGCTATCGATGGATCGCGCTCCCGACCGGCGATGGGCCGTAGCATCTCGTCCCGATGTCGGTGAAGACCACGCCGTCCCGACCGGGGGGCTCCGTCCTGAAGCGGGCCCTCGTCGGCCGCGCGATGGCGAGCAACCGGCTGGAGCACACGCTCCTGCCGAAGATCCTCGCGCTCCCGGTGTTCAGCTCGGACCCGATGTCCTCGGTCGCCTACGCGACCGAGGAGATCATGATCGTGCTTCTCGCCGCGAGCGCGACCGCGAAGCACCTGGTCTTCCCCATCGCGATCGCGATCGCGACCCTGCTCGCCATCGTCGTGGTCTCGTACCGCCAGACGGTTCGGGCGTACCCCTCCGGCGGCGGCGCGTACATCGTCAGCAAGGAGAACCTCGGCGAGTTCCCGGGCCTGGTCGCCGCCGCGGCCCTCCTCGTCGACTACGTCATGACGGTCGTCGTCTCGGTCGTCGCGGGGGTCTACGCGATCACGTCGGCCGCTCCCGGGCTGGTGGGCTGGCGGGTCCCGATGTCGGTCGCGTTCGTCGTGCTCATCACGCTTGCGAACCTCCGGGGGGTTCGGGAGTCCGGGACCCTCTTCGCGATCCCCACCTACGGCTTCATCGCGATCGTGCTCGTCATGATCGCGATGGGGATCGTCGGCTGCTTCGGGGGATGTCCGGCGGGCGAGGCGCTTCCACCCGGCCACGAGGTGGCCGCGGCGGCCGGTCCGATCTCGCTCTTCGTGATCCTGCATGCGTTCTCCTCCGGGTCGACCGCGTTGACCGGGGTGGAGGCGATCTCGAACGGTGTGCCCGCGTTCCGGCGGCCGCAGTCGAAGAACGCCGCCGAGACGCTCGCCGTCATGGGCGTGATCGCGATCACGATGTTCCTCGGGATCTCGTGGCTCGCCACCCACATCGAGAACGTGACCGTGAGCGAGGAGCGGACGGTCATCGCGCAGATCGGTCACTCGGTGTTCGGCGGGGGGGTGGGCTTCTACGCGCTTTCGTTCTTCACCGCCTCGATACTGATCCTGGCCGCCAACACTGCCTACCAGGACTTCCCGCGGCTGTCGGCGATCCTGGCCCGGGACCACTTCATGCCGCGCCAGTTCATGAACCGCGGGGATCGGTTGGTGTTCTCCAACGGCGTGATCGGTCTCGGGTTCTTCGCGAGCGTGATCATCGTCGCCTTCAACGCCAACCTCAGCCAGCTGATCCAGCTCTACGTGGTGGGCGTGTTCACGTCCTTCACGCTGTCGCAGACGGGGATGGTGCGGCATTGGCTCCGCGAGAAGGAGAGGGGCGCCGCGGCGCAGAGTGGGTGGCAGCGATCGATCGTGATCAACATCATCGGGGCGGTCACCACCGGGCTCGTCCTGATCGTCATCACGTACACCAAGTTCGCACACGGCGCCTGGCTCTCGATCACGGCGATGGCGCTGCTGGTCCCGACGTTCCTGATGATCCACCGGCACTACGCGGCCGTGATGCGGCAGCTGCGCCGCGGGGCGGTGGGCGCGAGCTCCACGGGCGTCAACCACATGGTTCTAGTGGTCCGCGACCTCGACGCCGCCGCCGCCGAGGCGGTCGGCGCGGTGCGGTCGATCCGCCCCACGGAGCTCCACATCGTGCATCCCTCCGACGGCCCGGTCCCCCAGGAGCTGCAGGAACGCTGGCGCGAGTTCTCGATGGGCGCCCGGCCGCTCGAGCCGCTACCGCTGAACGGCGCGAACTTGCTCGACGCGCTCCGTCGGTACGTCCGCGGGATCGAGCGTACGCCGAACGATTTCGTGAACGTGATGATCCCCGAGGTGGTGCAGGGTTCCATGCTCGTCTACCTGTTCCGGCGGGCCGCCCTGATCCGGCTGAAGGCGGGCCTCCTCCGCGAGCCCGACATCGTGGTGACCGACGTGCCCGTGGTGGTCCGGGACGGCCGGCCGGTCGGGGTCGACGCTCGTCCCCTGATTCCCGATCGGACCGTCGCCCTCGTCTTCGTCTCGGCCGTCCACGACGCCACGAGGCGGGCCGCGAACTACGCCGCGACCCTGGACGCCTCCGAGACCCGAGCGATCTACTTCGACCTCGACCCGGAGGCGTCGCACCGGATGCAGGAGGAGTGGGGCCGGGCGGGGATACGGATCCCGCTCGACATCGTCGAGACGCCTTTCCGCGATCTCACCGGGCCGATGCTGGACGAGGTCCGCCGGTACACCTCGCGGCCGGGCACGTTGGCGATGGTCGTGGTCCCCGAGTTCATTGTGTCCAAGTGGCGGCACCTGCTGCTCCACAACCAGAACGCGCTGTTCGTCAAACGGCTGTTCCTGTTCGAGCCGAACGTCGTGCTTTCGAGCGTCCCCTTCGTGCTCGGGGAGACGAAGCCCGAGGGAGCCGACGCATGATGGATCCGGAGACGGCCCGCGCTCTGGCGCGCCAGCGGTGTCTCAAGGACACGACGTTCCGCCACCTGATCTCGGTCGAGGGCGTGATGCGGGGCCTCGCGACGCGATTCGGCGAGGACGAGGACCTCTGGGGGCTCACGGGTCTGTTCCACGACCTGGACCAGGACCACACGGGGGACGACGCCGAGAACCACGCGCGCCTGGCTGAGGGCTGGCTCCGCGAGGCGGGCGTCGACGAACGCGTGATCAACGGCGTGCTGGCGCACGCCTGGCCCGAGTACCGCACCGATCGGATGTCGATCGCCGTCGTGCACGCCGACGCGGTGGCGGGGCTGCTCGTCGCCGCGGCGCTCGTGCGCCCCGAGCGAAGTGCCGGCATGAAGGTCTCGAGCGTGAAGAAGAAGCTGAAGGAGAAGGCGTTCGCGCCGGGCGTGAACCGAGACGAGGTGACCGGCGCGGAGGAGGGGCTCGGCCTCCCCCTCGACGAGTTCCTCGCGGTCTCGATCGAGGGCCTGCAGCGGGTTGCCCCCGAGATCGATCTCTGACGGCGGGCTACGCCGCGAGGGCGTCGGGCGGGAGCAGCTCGATCCCGTAGGTGTCCAGCAGCTCGGCCTCGACGTCGGCGGCGTCGGCGGCGTTCCCCGGGATCAGGAGCTTCGGCGCGTGCTCGGCGCAGACCGGCCGGAGCCACCCGTCGCGATCGACCACCTGATCCGGCGTGCCGGGGAACCGTCGGCGGGGGAGGCACCACGCGCAGATCAGTCGCAGCCGCGAGGGGTAGGCGAACTCGGCCCGCCACCCCTTCGAGTGCTCGATCACCCGGCCCCACATCGC
>JBOGVL010000212.1:0-5400 GCA_050692535.1 Actinomycetota bacterium
ACCCGGGACCATCCCGACGCTCGAGGTGCCCGATCTGGGGGCCGTGCGTCGCGTGCATATGATCGGCATCGGCGGGGCGGGGATGTGCAACCTTGCGCGGTTGTTCCTCGCCCGGGGCATCGCGGTCAGCGGCTCCGACATGAAGGACTCGAAGGGCCTGGCCGAGCTGGCGGAGGCCGGCGCGTCGGTCCACGTCGGTCACGCCGCGGAGCGGGTCGGGGCGGCCGATGCGGTCGTGGTCTCCAGCGCGATCCGCGATGACAACCCCGAGCTCGCGGACGCTCGTCGCCGGGGGATCCCCGTCTGGATGCGCGCGCAGGCCCTTGCCGCCGCGGCCGCGCACCACCGCGCGATCGCGATCGCCGGGACGCACGGAAAGACGACGACGACGTCGATGGTGGCGCTCGTGCTGGACCGCGCTGGCCTGGATCCCACGTACGTGATCGGCGGCGATCCCAATGAGACGGGCAGCGGCGCGCGCTCGGGCGCCGGCGACCTCTTCGTGGCCGAGGCCGACGAGAGCGACGGTTCGTTCCTGTTGATGCGGCCGGCGGTCGGCATCGTGACGAATGTCGAGGTGGACCACGTCGACTTCTACCCGGGCGGCCGCGACGAGATCGAGGCCGCGTTCGGCGCGTTTGCGAAGCGGTGTGAGCGCGTCGTCGTCTGCGCCGACGACGAGGGCGCGGTGCGGTCGGTCGGCTCGGCCGGCGTCGACACGGTGACGTACGGGACTCGCGAGGGCTCGGAGGTCCGGCTGGAGGTGGCGTCGGTCGGTCCCGGCGGGTCCGAGGCCATCGTGATCGTGGACGGCGAACGACACGAGCTACGGCTCCGAGTGGACGGGGCGCACAACCTCCTGAACGCGGCGGCCGCGATCGCGGCGGCCAGGGCGGCGGGGGTCCCGTCGGCGACCGCCACCCGGGCGCTCCGTTCGTTCGCCGGCGTCCACCGGCGATTCGAGCGGCGCGGCTCGGTCCGCGGCGCCGACTTCTACGACGACTACGGTCACGTTCCGACCGAGCTGGCGGTGACGCTCGACGTCGCACGTCGGACGTCACCGGAGCGGCTCGTCGCCGTCTTCCAGCCGCACCGCTACTCGCGCACCGAGGCGCTCTGGCGCGAGCTCGGCGCGAGCCTGGTCGAGGCCGACCTGGTCGTCGTGACCGATGTGTACGGCGCGGCCCAGGATCCGATCCCCGGCGTCACGGGCAAGCTCGTCGTCCGGGGGATCGCCGCCGTCGCCCCCGGCCGGCGCGTTGCCTACCTCCCTCACCGCTCGGACGTCGTCGAGTTCCTCGACCGCGAGGTTCGCGGGGGCGACCTGGTGATCACGATGGGGTGCGGCGACGTGTGGATGCTCGGCGATGCCGCCCTCCAGGCGATGCGGGACGGCGCCGCGTGAACGGCCACATCCGGCGCGCCGAGGCGATCCTGCGCGCCGCGTGCGGAGACCGCGTTCGGACGCGGTTCCCGCTCGCGCCGCTGACGACGTTCCGCATCGGCGGGGCGGCCGCCCTGTACCTGGAGCCCGAGTCCGAGGCCGACCTGGTCGCCGCCGGAGCGGCCGTCCGCGAGGCCGAGATCGACTACGTCGTCCTCGGCAAGGGCTCGAACGTCCTGGTGGCGGACGCCGGCTTCGCCGGGCTGGTCCTCCGGCTCGGTCGAGGGTACCGATGGGCGGCGCGGGAGGGTTCCCGGCTGCGAGCCGGAGGCGCCATGCCGCTCCCCGCGCTCGCCGGGGTCGCGCTCTCGCACGAGCTGGCGGGACTGGAGTTCGGCGTCGCGATCCCGGCCTCGCTCGGCGGCGCCGTCCGGATGAACGCCGGCGCCCACGGATCCGAGGTCGCCGCGGTGCTGGAGGAAATCGACGTGTTCGAGCTGGTGCGGGGCGAGCACCGTCGCATCCCCGCCGGCGATGCCGGGTTCGCCTACCGGCGATCCGCTTTGCCCGGCGACGGGGTGGTGGTGGGGGCCACCGTGGCGCTCGGGCCGGGCGACCGCGAGGGCATCCGCGGACGGATGGACGACGCGCGCGAGTGGCGGCGCAGGACCCAGCCGCTCGCCGAGCCCAACTGCGGCAGCGTGTTCAAGAACCCGCCCGGCGATCACGCGGCGACCCTCGTCGAGGCGGCCGGGGCCAAGGGTCTGGAGGTGGGCGGCGCGTCCGTCTCCACGAAACATGCGAACTTCATCGTGGCCTCGCCGGGAACGACGGCCGGCGAGGTGCTCGAGCTCATCCGAACCGTGCAGGACCTCGTCGAGGCCCGTTCCGGGGTTCGACTCGAAACGGAGGTGCATCTCGTTGGCGATCTCGATCCCGCTGCGCGGTGAGCCCGCCGCCCGGTTCGGCGGGCTGCGGATCACCCTGCTCGCCGCCACGGCCGTCGTGGTCCTCGCCGCCGCCGCGTTCTTCCTCTCGCGCTCCTCGGTCCTCCACGCGCGCGACGTCGAGGTGACCGGCTCGGCGCACCTGTCCCGCGCCGAGGTCGTCGCCGCGGCCGGCGTATCCAAGGCGTCGAACGTGGTGTGGCTGGACGAAGGCGCGATCGAGCGCCGCCTGGAGGCCGAGCCCTGGGTCGCCGCCGCCGACGTGTCCGTCTCGTTCCCGTGGACGATCCGGATCGAGATCGTCGAACGCGCCCCGGTGGCGGTCGCCACCGACGGGATCAGCGAGATCCTCGTCGCGCAGGACGGGACGGTGCTGGGTGCTGCCGACCGCACGCGCGGCCTGCCGCGGATCGAGCTCGCCGCGACCGCGGCGGTCGAGGGCGCCCGAGAGTCCCCCCGTGGCGCGGCCGCCGCGATCGGGGCCATGGGTCCCGAGCTTCGGGCCGAGGTGGCGTCGGTGACGGTGCTCGTCGACGGCGGGCTCGAGCTCCGACTGCGTGGTGGCCTCACGGTCCGCTACGGGGCGGCCGTCGACCACCGTCGCAAGGCGGCGGCGCTCGCCGACATCCTGGCCTGGGCGGAGGCGGAAGGGGAACGCCTCGCCGTCGTGAACGTGGTCGCACCCGGGCTCCCCGCCGTGAGGTTGGCCGGATAACCCCCAGCGGAACTTGTCACGGCTTCGGACAACTCGAGCCGCACGTGTATTGACGGACCTGGGGTTTGCGGGTAGCGTTGCCCGGTCTACGTGAGGTAGATATAACAATGAACTTCGAGTTGACGTTTACGGTTCGCGCACGGTTCGTCGTCGTAGCCAGCATGATTCTCAGGGAGACAGTACGGCGTTTCCCCAGGTAGACCGGGGGGCACCACCACCCGGGGAGCGGAGGTCGCAGTGATGGATTCTCCTCAGAACTACCTCGCCGTCATCAAGGTGGTCGGGATCGGCGGGGGCGGTGTCAACGCGGTCAACCGCATGATCGAGGGGGGGCTGCGCGGCGTCGAGTTCATCGCGGTGAACACGGACGCGCAGACGCTCCTCATGTCGGACGCCGAGGTGAAGCTGGACATCGGTCGCGAGACGACGAGAGGGCTGGGGGCAGGGTCCGACCCGGAGGTCGGGCGCCACGCCGTGGACGAGCACGCCGACGAGATCGAGGAGATCCTCAAGGGCTCCGACATGGTCTTCATCACCGCCGGGGAGGGTGGCGGGACCGGGACCGGAGGGGCGCCGATCGTGGCGGAGATCGCCCGGAACCTGGGGGCCCTCACGATCGGCGTCGTGACCCGTCCGTTCGGCTTCGAGGGACGCAAGCGGGCGACGCAGGCGGACGTCGGGATCACCGACCTCAAGAAGGCGGTCGACACGTTGATCGTCGTGCCGAACGACCGGTTGCTCCAGGTGTCCGAGCCCCACACGCCGATGGTCGACGCGTTCCGCATGGCGGACCAGGTGTTGTTCCAGGGCGTGGACGGCATCACCTCGCTCATCACGACCCCCGGGCTGATCAACCTGGACTTCGCCGACGTGAAGTCGGTGATGACCGGCGCGGGCTCCGCGCTGATGGGAATCGGTCACGGCACGGGCGACGACCGTGCCGAGGAGGCGGCACGCTCCGCCATCAGCTCGCCGCTGCTCGAGTCCTCGATCGAGGGCGCGCGCGGCGTGCTGCTCTCGGTCTCGGGGCCGACGGATCTGACGCTGCACGAGGTGAACAAGGCCGCGGATCACATCACCCGGGTCGCGCACCCGGACGCGAACATCATCTTCGGGGCGGTCGTCGACGACGCCCTCGGTGAGGAGGTTCGCGTCACGGTCATCGCGGCGGGGTTCGACAAGCTGGCCGCCGCGCCGGCCTCGTCCCAGTTCGAGAACCGGCTCTCCCGGCTGCTCGAGGAGCCGGAACCGTTGCGACCCGAGCCCGTCGCGGTCGCCTCGTCGGCGAGGGACGAGGGCGACGAGCTCGCGGGGCCGGGGCCGTCGATCCTCGTGGAGGAGGAGGACGAGATCTTCCGTCCGGCGCCGGAGACCGTTTCCTTCGACGCCGAAGAGGATCTGGACATCCCGGATTTCCTGAAGAGCTAGCACCCCGGTGGCGCTCGCGGCGAACGAGTCGTGGGGCGGGGACCGAACCGACCGAGAGGCGACCTTCCCCCGCCTCTGGGTCCGGTCTCCGCCCCCTCATCCTTTTCCGGCGTCCGGCGCTCGAACCTGGCCGCTCAATTGTTGCTCCTGTAATCGGTTGAGCTTTCTGTTAGGTTCCGTGACTCCAGATGGAGCGTTCCAGGGAGTCCGTCCTCGAGAACCTGGCCACGATCCGCCGCCGCCTGGCTGAGGCGTGCGAGCGTGGGGGCCGCGAACCGGGATCGGTCCGCCTCGTCGCCGTGGGGAAGTGGGTCGAGGCCGGGGCGCTCGGATGGGTCCGCGAGGCCGGCGTGGAGGACCTCGGCGAGAACTACGTCCGGGAGCTGCGCGCGAAACGCGACGAGGTGTCCGAGGCGACGTGGCACTTCGTCGGGGTGTTGCAGGCGAGCGGCGCCCACCATGTTGCGGAGCTCGCTGACGTCGTCCAGACCGTCGTGCCGGGCAAGGCGTCGGCGCGGCTCGCCCGCCGGACCGACGATCGCGGCCGGTCGATGCCGTCGCTGGTCGAGGTCGACTTCACCGGCGAACGGACCGGCGTGGCGCCCGACGAGGTCATGGAGGCCTGCGACGAGGTGGCGGGCACACGCGGCCTGGAGCTGCGCGGGCTCATGACGCTGCCGCCCGTGACGCCGTCGGCGGAGGGGGCGCGCCCGTACTTCCGCCGCCTGCGCGAGCTCCGCGATGCGGTCGCCGAGCGGCATCCGGAAGCGGTGGAGCTCTCGATGGGAATGTCACTCGACTACGAGGTGGCGGTAGAGGAAGGCGCTACGATGGTTCGGATCGGGACCGCGCTCTTCGGGCCGCGGCCCTCGGATCAAGGGAGGACGTGATGCCTGGCGTGTGGAAGAAGACGCTCACGTACCTGG
>JBOGVL010000213.1:0-5259 GCA_050692535.1 Actinomycetota bacterium
TCCACCAGGTACCGGCCGGCCGGCGAGTCGGGCTTGATCGAGCCGGCGGGCGAGATGTGGTCCGTCGTGATCGAGTCGCCCACCTTCACCAGGCAACGGGCGGCGACGATGTCCCCGGGCTCGCCCCGCGCGCTCGCGAGGTCCTCGAAGAACGGCGGCTCCCGGACGTAGGTCGAGCGTTCGTCCCACGCGTACATCGGGCCGGTCGGCGACGGGAGCGCGTTCCACGACTCGTCGCCGTCGAAGATGCGCCCGTACTCGCGTCGGAACTGCTCAGGGTTGATCGAGGCCGAGATCGCCTCGCGGACCTCCTCGGCGGTCGGCCAGAGGTCGCGGAGGTAGACGGGCGACCCGTCGAGGGCGTGGCCGAGCGGCTCGGTCGTGAGGTCGACCTCGACGTGTCCGGCGATCGCGTACGCGACGCAGAGCGGCGGCGACGCCAGGTAGCTCGCGCGGACCTGCGGGTGGATCCGGCCCTCGAAGTTCCGGTTGCCCGACAGGACCGCGACGACCGCGAGGTCGCCCTCGGTCACCGCGGAGGCCACCTCGTCCGGCAGCGGACCCGAGTTCCCGATGCACGTGGTGCAGCCGAACCCGACCAGCGAGAAGCCCAGCTTGTCCAGGTAGGGCTGGAGCCCGGCCGCGTCGAGGTACTCCGTCACCACCCGCGACCCCGGCGCCAGCGAGGTCTTCACCCAGGGTTTGGTCTCGAGCCCGGCCTCGACGGCCTTCTTCGCGAGGAGCGCGGCCGCGAGCATGACGCTCGGATTCGACGTGTTCGTGCAGCTCGTGATCGCCGCGATCACGACGGAGCCGTGACGCAGCGAATCCACGGGCGGCGCGTGCGGGTCGACCCGGCGATCGACGTCGACCTGCGGGTCGACCGGGCCGGTCTGGCCGCCGCCCTCGACGAGGAACTCGGAGACCTGGAGTGGGGACGGGTCCGGCTCGAGCCGGTCGCGAAACGCCTCGACGAACGAGGCCCACGCTCCGGAGAGCGCGACTCGGTCCTGCGGTCGTTTGGGGCCCGCGATCGACGGCTCGACCGAGGACAGGTCCAGGTCCAGGATCTCGCTGAACCGCGGCTCGGGGTCGCCGTCGCGGCGGAACAGCCTCTGCTCCTTGGTGTAGCGCTCCACCAGGTCGACCCGGTCCTCCCGGTCCGTGAACCGGAGGTACCGAAGCGTCTCCTCGTCGACCGGGAAGAACGCCGCGGTCGCCCCGTACTCCGGGCACATGTTCGAGAGCGTCGCGCGGTCGGCAAGCGCGAGGGACGAGAGGCCGTCGCCGAAGAACTCGACGAACTTCCCGACCACGCCGTGCGCCCGCAGCATCTGCGTCAGCGTCAACACCAGATCCGTCGCCGTCGTCCCTGCCGGGAGGGCGCCCGTCACGCGCACCCCGACCACGATGGGCGTGGGCAGGAACATGGGCTGGCCGAGCATCGCCGCCTCCGCCTCGATCCCACCGACGCCCCAGCCCAGCACGCCGAGGCCGTTGATCATCGTCGTATGCGAGTCGGTGCCGACGAGCGTGTCGGGCATCGCGACGCCTTCGCGGGTGGTGACGACCCTGCCCAGGTGCTCGAGGTTGACCTGATGACAGATCCCGGCGCCGGGCGGGACGACCCGCATCCCGTCGAACGCCTGCTGAGCCCACCGGAGCAGGGCGTACCGTTCCCCGTTCCTGCGGTACTCCCAGTCGATGTTGGCCTGGTACGCGGCGGGCGACCGGAACAGGTCGACCTGCACCGAGTGGTCGATGATCAGGTCGACGTCGACCAGCGGGTTCACCTTTGCCGGATCGCCGCCCCCGCGCGCCATCGCGGACCGCATCGCCGCGAGGTCGACCACGGCCGGAACGCCCGTGAAGTCCTGCATCAGCACCCGGCTCGGCATGAAGGCGACGTTCGCGTCGTCCGCCGCGTCGGGCCACGCCGCCAGCGAGCGCACGTCCGCGTCGTTCACGTCGCTCGTCCCGACCCGGCGGAGGAGGTTCTCGAGCAGGATGCGGACGGTGTGCGGGAGGCGGTCGGTCGCGCCGATCCCCTGCTCCTCGAGCCACCCCAGCCGGACCAGCCCGATCGATCCGCCGGCCGCCTCCAGCCGGCCCGTGGCGCCGCCGAGCTCCGTGCTCATGTCGATCCTTCCGCGCGCGGGGGCGTGCGCTTTCCATCGTCCCAGAACCCGGGGCGAGGCCGGGCGAAGCCGGGTCAGATCCGCAGGTGGGTCGGCTGCCCGCTCTCGTCGACCGGTCCGGCGGCGCGGCGGTGGCTCTCGATCGCCTCGCGGTGCGCGAGCCTCGTCTGACGCCGGATGCTCGCCTCGCGCTGCCGCCGCAGCTCCACCTCGGTCTCGGCGACCAGCGGCGGGACCGGTCGCGGCTTCCCCCGCTCGTCCAGGGCGACGAACACGAGGTACGCGCTGGAGGTGTGCTTGCGATCGCCGGACACCACCTCCTCGACCTCGACCCGGACGCCCACCTCGAGGGAGGTTCTCCCCACGTCGTTCACCGACGCCTTCACCGTCACGAGGTCGCCGACGTGGACCGGATGCAGGAACGACATCTGGTCGACCGTGGCCGTGACGCACGTCCCGCCGGCGTGCTTCATCGCGGCGATCCCGGCGGCCGTGTCGACCAGCTTCATGACCTCCCCGCCGTGCACGATCCCCGCGACGTTCGCGTGCGCGATCTCCATCAGCTGGACCAGCGTGGTCTGGGAGTCGGCGACCTGCTTGGGCCGGACCATGAGCGAACCGTAGCAGGCGGACCCGTGCAATCGGAGGACGCCCGGTAGCATCGAGGGCCGATGCGCCGGCTCGCCGTCCCCGCCCTCGTCCTGTCGCTCGTGCTCGTGTTCGCGGCATGCCAGGAGAGTCGGTCACCTCGACGTCCGCGCGGGCCGGGGTCCTCGGGGCCCACGCCCACAGCCAGCGGGGCGACGGCGCCTGTCGGGGGATCCTGCACGCTGGTCATCGGGTTCTCGGTGACCACGAATTGGTTTCGCGACGGCGCCTTCGAGCAGCAGCCCGGCATCGACGACGCGTCGTGGGAGGTGCTCGCCCACGGGGGGCACGACGTCTGGCTGTGGTCGGACCCGAACCTCCACGCCTATTCGGTGCCGCCCGACTCGCTCTGCGGACGGGAGCCCGACCGGATCGTGTTCCAGGTGGCAGCGGAGAGGTCGACTGAGGAGTCGCTCGACGACGTGGTCGGCGCCCTCCGGATGTCGATTGCGAACTTCCAGGCCCGCTGGCCGACCGCGAACGTCGTCGTGCTGATCCCGATCGTGGGAGGGCCGGACGGGCAACCGTGCCCCGCGGACACCCGCGGCGGCGCCGTCGGCGCCTCCGTGATGAACCCACTCATGAACGACGTGATCGCCGAGGTCGCCGACGGCGCCGAGGTGGTCGCCGGACCCGACCTGCTCCTCGAGGACTGCTCGCAGTACGCGGACGGGAAAGGACACCTGACCGAGGAGGGGTCGCGCTACATCGCGTCCGCGCTCGCGGAGCACTTCGCGGCGTGAGGCGGGCGTTCGTCGCGCTCGCCCTCGCGCTCGCGGCGTGCGACGGGACCGGCGGGGACGTCGGATCGGCGACGCGGAGCCCCACCGTGACCGCGCCGACCACGACCGCGACGCCGAGCGCCTCGGTCACCGTGAGCGCCACGACGTCACCGACCTCGAGCCCGTCGCCACCGCCCGACCTACGGCTCCCGCCCGACGCGCCAACGACGTTCGACGGCGCCGTCTCCGCCGAGGGGCCGTTCGAGCAGCTGGCCCCGCCCGGCTCGGAGGTGCTCGACGTGTGGTTCCAGAAGCCCGCCGGCGAGGCATCGGCCATCGCCGGCGTCGTGTGGGGACGCGGCGACGATCCGTTCGCTCGGGAGCTCGGCGTGGTCGTGTGGCAGGAGTCGCCGCAGGCGCCCGCGTGGCGCGCCACGTTCGCGTTCACCGACGAGCCGGCGAAGGGAGTGCTCGGGATCTCGCTGGACGTCGCGGACCTGACGCTGGACGGCCTCGACGACGCGCTCACCTTGGAGCAGACGGGCGGGACGGGCGCCTGCGGCGTCTGGCGGGTCATCGCGCCCTTCGACGGAGGGGCGTCGCAGGTCCTCAGGCGCGCGACCTGTGACGCGCAGATCGCGATCGTCGACACGCATCTGGAGCTCACCGAGGCGGTGTTCGAGCCGAACGACGCACACTGCTGCCCGAGCGCCTTCCGCACCACCACCATCGAGTGGGACGGCTCGGAGTTCGTCGAGACCGACGTCCGCGTCGAGGAGGTCGACGGCTAAGCGACGACGCGCAGCGTGCTGCCGCGCGGCGACTTCTCGACCTCGACGCGCGCCGGGAGCCGGATCGCGAGCTCCTGGACGTGGGTGATGACGCCGACCATCCGTCCGTCGCCGCCAAGCTGCTCGATCGCGTCGACGACGATCTCCAGCGTCTCGGGATCGAGCGTGCCGAACCCCTCGTCGAGGAAGAGGGAGTCCAGCCGCGCCTTCTCGGTCACGGCCAGCGATCGCACCTGCTCGGAGAGGGCGAGCGCCAGGGCCAGCGAGGCGAGGAAGGTCTCGCCGCCCGACAGGGTTCGCGCGCTCCGGCGCTCCTCCCCGTTCCACGTGTCGACCACGGAGAACTCGTCCTGCTCGAACTCGAGCCGGTAGCGCCCCGTCGACAACGTCGACAGCCGCTCGGACCCCGCGGCGGCGAGCAGCTGCAAGGCCTCCACCTGCAGGAACGCGATGAGGTGGTCCGCGCGCAGCTCCTTGGCGAGGGCGTCGAACACGTCGGCCCGAGCGCGGTGGCCGGCGACCTGCTCCACGATCGATGTGGCGTTCGCGAGCTTGTCCCGGAGGCGCTCGGCGCGATCCTCGGCGGTCGCCGCGATCCGGGCGGCGTCCGTCCGCGCCGCCGAGAGGGCGTCGACGAGGTCGGCGAGCGACCCCGCGCGGACCTCCACGAGCCCCTCCAGCTGCTCGGCGGCCTCCCGGATGGCCTGCCGTTCGATCTCGTCGCGTTCGGCCACCAGCCCGTCCAGCTCGCCGGCGACCTCCGCCAGCGCCTCCGCCGTGGACGTGGCCACGGCCGCCAGCCGCGCCGCGCCCTTGGCCGGCGACGGCGCCGGGAGCCGCGGCACGGACACGGAGTGGCCGGCGAGCGACCTCGCGCGGTCCAGGAGACCGGACACGGCAATCGCTCCGAGTCGAGCTTCTGCGGTCGCAACGCCGGCCACCAACGCGTCGCGCTCGCGC
>JBOGVL010000214.1:0-5240 GCA_050692535.1 Actinomycetota bacterium
AGGCGGTGCAGCTCCTGCGCGAGATCGCCGGCGTCCGGCGGGTGGGGCTGTTCGGAGCTCGATTCGGCGGCGCCGTCGCAGCGATGGCCGCCGAGCGGACGGGCGCGGACGCGCTCGTGACCTGGGATCCCGTCGTGAGCGGGCGCCGGTACGCGACCCGGCTCGCGCGCTTGAGCTCCGCCAGCGAGCTCGTCACCAAGGGGAGGGCCCAGGTCAAGGGGCGCAACCCGATGGCGGTCCTCGAGGAGACGGGGGTCCTCGACGTCCAGGGCGTCCCCGTGACGAAGGATCTCTTCGACGCCATCTCCCGCGTGGACCTCAAGAAGGACGTGTCCGCATTCCAGGGGCGGTCCGTCGTCGTGCAGATCTCGAAGACCAAACAGCCGCGTGGCGATCTCGAGAACTTCGTCGCCCACCTCGACGAGCTCGGCGGGAGTCGGCTGGAGGTGGTCGTGGACCACAAAGGCGACCAGTTCGGCCAGCCTCGGCTGATCGGCAACGGCGACGGGACGAAGTCCGACACGATGTCGAGCCTCGCCGAGTCGCTCATCGGAGGGACCGCCGGGTGGTGCGAGGAGCTCCTCGGGGGTGCGGCGTGACCGACATCGACATCGCGAGGCTTGAATCGATGCAGACGTTCGAGGATCCGAGGATCGGCGTCCGCGAACGATTCCTCACGCCGGCACTCGCGGGCGAGCGCACGGTGGCAGTCCTCTCCACCCCGACGGCGCCTCCCGAATCCCTCGGGTGGGTGGTGTGCCAGTCGTTCGGACCCGAGCAGGACCTGCTGATGGGGCTGGAGGTGCCGATCGTTCGCGCCCTCACCGTCGCCGGCTACCCGGTGCTCCGGTACCACGCTCGCGGGTACGGGGACAACGCGTTCCCGGCCGACCACGTGAACGTCACCACGCATCTCGAAGACGCCCTCGAGGCGGCCGAGGTGCTGCGCACCAACTCCGACGTCCAGCAGGTCGGGTTCGCCGGCGCCTACTTCGGGGCCGCCGTCGCCGCGCTGGCCGCCGACCGCCACTCCGCGTCGATTCCGGCGACGGCGCTCGCGATGTGGGAGCCCGCCGTCCGTGGTCGCGACTACATCCGGAACCTCCTGCGCCTGGGACTGATGACGGAGCTCATCGCCCAGGGACGCCGCGGAGGCTCGCCGGAGCCGACGGATATCCTGCGGGAACGGGGCGTGCTCGACGTCGTCGGCTTCCCGCTGCGCCAGGAGGTATACGACGAGATCTCTCGGCTCGACCTCACGAAGGACCTTCGCGCGTTCCGCGGCGACTCCCTCATCGTCCAGCTCTCCAAGTCCAGCCGCCCCCGTTCCGACGTCCACCGGTTGTCGGCCCGGCTCACCGAGCTCGGCGGCGACGTGACGTTCGAGGTGGTGAACCGCCCCGACGCCCACAAGCTCCGCCGCCCGAGGTTCCACGGGATGGGGGACGGGACGAAGGTGGACGCGCAGGAGGGCCTCGTGACCAGCCTGGTCGACACGACGCTCGCGTGGAACCGGAAGCTCACAAACCGGAAGCCCTCAGGAGGGACCGAATGACCGTCGAATATCCGATCTTCGTACCGTTCCACGGCGAGCACCTGGCCGCCGTCGTGACCGCGACGGACGCCGCGCCCCGCGGCCTGGCCGTGCTGCTCCAGGGGCTCGGGGCGCCGCGCAGCCACAAGCACCGACTGTGGACCAGGTCGGCCCGAGGCCTCGCGGAGCGGGGCATCGCGTCCGTGCGGCTCGACTGGCCGGAGCTCGGCGACAGCACGGGGAGCTTCCCCGGGGACCTGAACGCTCCCCCGATCGCCGAGGCGCTTGCGGTCGCGTCGATTGCCGTCGAGGCCCTCGGCGTCGACTCGGTCGGGATCGTCGGCAACTGCCTCGGGGCGAAGACGGGGCTGAACATGGCCCTGCAGATGGACGGGTGCGTGTCGGTCGGCTGCATCCTGCCGGGCGACCCGAAGAACGTCCTGCGTGGGGATGGTCGTACGGCACCGCACCGCGCCGCCCGGCGGCTGTCCAAGAAGGCGCCGAAGCTGGGGACCATCGGCCGACGCATGCTTCGATCGCACAAGATCAAGCCGCGGATCCGGTTCCTGCCCGAGGTCGAGCAGGCGATGCGCCGGGCCGACCTCATGCTCCTGTTCCTCGGCAAGGAGGAGGCGGCCGGGCGGGTGCGGGGGGGGCTCGCGACGCTCACCGACGAGATCGGACCGACCGGGCACCGAGCCGAGGTGCGGTACGTGAAGACCGGGAACTCGACGGGGATGCGGCTGGCGATCGCCGAACAGCAAGGGGTCGTCGACTCGGTCGTCGCCTGGTTCGACGAGACGATGCCCGGGTCCGCACCCAGCATCGTCGAGCCTGCGTCGCTGGACGGTCGGGCGATCGCGAGCCGGCCGTGAGCGCAGGGGCCGGTCTCCGGGAGGACCAGCGGGCGGCATGGGCCGCCGGCGATTTCTCGCGGTTTGCGACGACGATTCTTCTCGTCAGCGAGTCCCTCTGCGAGGCCGCCGACCTGCACGCCGGGCAGCGCGTCCTCGACGTCGCCTGCGGCAGCGGTAACACGGCGCTGTGCGCCGCCCGTCGCTGGTGCGAGGTCACGGGCATCGACTTCGAACCGGGGCTCCTCGCCCGGGCCCGCGCGCGCGCGGACTTCGAGGGACTCGACGTCGAACTCCTCGAGGCGGACGCGCACGATCTACCGTTCCCTGAGGCGTCGTTCGACGCCGTGCTCTCCACGTTCGGGGTGATGTTCGCGGCAGACCAGCCGAAGGCCGCCTCGGAGATGCTCCGCGTGTGCCGGCCGGGCGGCACGATCGGCATGGCCAACTTCACGTCCGCGAGCCTTGCGATGGGCTTCATGCGGGTCTCGGCCCGCTACCGTCCCCCGCCCCGCCGGGTGGGAACGCCGACGACGTGGGCGATGGTGGACGGCCTTCGCGACCTGTTCGGGGACGCGATCGCGTCCCTGGAGGTCAACCTGCGCAGCGTGATCTTCCGCTACCGCTCCGCCGACCACTGGCTGGAGTTCTTCCGTTCGAGCTTCGGACCTATCCGCATGGTGCACGAGACCCTCGACCCCGAGCAACAGGAGGCCTACGGCCGCGACCTCAAGGCCCTCGTGCAAGAGGCGAACCGGTCCGGCGACGGCACGATCGTGGCCCCGGTCGAGTACGCCGAGGTGATCATCCGGACTCGCGAGGACCGGACGCCTGGCGAGCGCGGCTCGGCGGGACCGTGACGAAGCGGGTCGCGGTCGGCGCGGTCGGCTCCCTGGGCTTGCCGGCTCGGGGTCTCGGCCGCCGGGCGAGCGTCCTGGAGAAGCGAGGGTTCGACTCGATCTTCTGGCCGGACCACCTCATGGGGTGGCTCCCCGAGTCGATCTGGGTCCCCGACGTGGCGAAGATGGCGGACGTCAGCCCCAGCGCGAACCCCCACGTGTTCCTGGACCCCGTCACGACCATCGCCACTGCCGCGGCGCACACCGATCGTGTCCTGCTCGGGACCTGCGTCACCGACCCGATCCGCCGGCATCCCGCGATGCTCGCGAGCGAGTTCCTCAGCCTGCACCACCTGAGCGGGGGGCGGGCCATCCTCGGCATCGGCGCCGGGGAGGGGGAGAACACGATCCCCTACGGCATCGACTTCAGCTACCAGACCTCCAAGCTCGAGGAGGCCCTGCAGGTCATCCGGCTCCTCTGGGAATCGGACGGCCCGGTCGACTTCGACGGGAAGTGGTTCTCGCTCTCAGGCGCGGTCATGGGGCTCGGGGCCTACGAGGGGACCTTCCCGCAGATCTGGGTCGGCGCGCTCGGCCCGAGGATGTGTGAGATCGCCGGAGCCTACGGTGACGGCTGGCTCCCGGTGACGCTGCCGATCGAGGAGTACCGGACCCGGGTCGCCTGGATCAACCAGTCCCGCCGGGCCCACGGGCGGCTGGCCGATCCGTTCGTCTTCGCCCTCCGCTCGTACGTCGCCATGGGCGAGGACCACGACGAGGTCCACCGGCTGCTGGAGCACCCCCTGGTCAAGGGGCTCGCCCTCTCGCTGCCGGACTGGCTCTACAAGACGATCGGCGCCGAGCACCCTTTGGGGGACGGCTTCCACGGCCTCCGGTCGTACATCCCGGCCGGTATGCCGAAGGCCACGGCACTCGAGCTCATCGACCGGATCCCGTTCGACGTGATCCACCGCTACATGCTGCACGGCACGCCCGACGAGATCGTCGACGACATGACGCCCTACGTCGAGGCGGGGGCGTCGCACGTGATCCTGCTCAACCTGGGGTACCTGGCCGATCCGCGGACGCTGATCCGGTCCGATCGGCTCTTCTCTGAGGTCGTCGAGGTGGCCGACGCCGCCTTCAACCGCTCGGTTCGACGAGCCGTCTAGGGAGGACTGACACGATGGGCACTCTCCGCACCCGCGCTCGGCGATCCACGATGATCGTCGCCGTCCTGGCGCTGGGCATCTCGTTCCTGCCGCCCTCCGCCCAAGCGTCCCCTTCCGGCTTCACCGAGTCCACCGTCTTCTCGGGGCTCGACGTACCGACACAGGTCGAGTTCGCCGCGGACGGGCGCGTGTTCGTCGCCGAGAAGGGCGGGCTCGTGAAGGTCTTCGACTCGCTCACCGACCCCTCGGCGACCGTCTTCGCGGATCTCAGCACCAACGTCTACGACTTCTTCGACCGGGGGCTCCTCGGGCTCGCCCTCGACCCGCAGTTCCCGGCCGACCCGTATGTGTACGTGCTCTACACGTACGACGCCCCGATCGGCGGAACGGCGCCGACGTGGAACGACGACTGCCCGAACCCGCCGGGCGCGACCAACGACGGCTGCGTCGCGAGCGCACGCCTGTCGCGACTCCAGGCCAACGGGAACGTGATGACCGGCCCGGAGCAGGTCCTCGTCAACGACTGGTGCCAGCAGTACCCCAGTCACTCGATCGGTCACATCGAGTTCGGACCGGATGGAGCCCTCTACGCGGGCGGCGGGGACGCCGCGTCCTTCAACTTCGCCGACTACGGCCAGGACGGCAACCCCGTCAACCCGTGCGGCGACCCCGGCGGGTCCTCGCCGTCTCCGCCGACGGCCGAGGGTGGAGCGCTGCGAAGCCAGGACCTCCGCACGACCTCCGACCCGACCGGGCTCGACGGCTCGATCATTCGGATCGACCCGTCGACGGGAGCCCCGCTCCCCGACAACCCCGGCTTCGGGACGGGTGACACCAACAG
>JBOGVL010000215.1:0-5195 GCA_050692535.1 Actinomycetota bacterium
TCGTGGTCCACCGCGAACGTCGGGCCGGTGCGGCCCAGGCCCGACTGGATCTCGTCGGCGATCAGCAGGACATTGCGCTGCGAACAGAGCTCGCGGGCCCGGCGGAGATACCCGTCGGGCGGGATGATCACCCCAGCCTCGCCCTGGACGGGTTCGACCAGGAATGCCACCGTGTCGTCGTCGATCGCGGCCTCGAGCGCGTCGGCGTCGCCGAACGGGACGACGTCGAACCCCGGCGTGAGCGGGCCGAAGTTCCGCCGAGACGCCGGGTCCGTCGAGAAGCTGATGATGCTGATCGTGCGCCCATGGAAGTTGCCCTCGCAGACGATCACCTTGGCCCGGTCCGAGGGCACGCCCTTCACCTCGTAGCCCCACTTCCGCGCCGTCTTGAGCGCGGTCTCGACGCCCTCGGCGCCCGAGTTCATCGGGAGCGCCAGGTCCATCTCGCACAGGTCGGCGAGATCGCGGAGGAACGGGCCGACCTGATCGTTGTGGAACGCCCGGCTCGTGAGCGTCAGCCGGTCGAGCTGCTCCTTCGCGGCGGCCACGATCTCCGGGTGCCGGTGCCCGAAGTTGAGCGCCGAATAGGAGGAGAGGAGGTCGAGGTAGCGGTTGCCTTCGACGTCGGTGACCCAGCAGCCCTCTCCCCGCGCGATCACCACGGGCAGCGGGTGGTAGTTGTGCGCCGAGTAGCGCTCGACCAGCTCGACGTGCTCCTCGGACGACTGCGGGTCCGCGGTATCGAGCTTCTCAGCCTGCGTGGTCATCGAGCGCTCCCCTCCTCTCCGGACGGCCGCGACAACATTCGCGGCCGAGTTTATCGTTCGGCAGGTGGGCCGGCCGGTCGTCTTCCTCTCGGACCTCGGAACGCGCGACGAGTACGTCGGCGTGTGTCGCCTTGTCATCGAGCGGATCGCGCCCGGCACGAGCGTCATCGACCTCTCCCACGGCGTTCCGCCACAGGATGTCCTCACGGGCGCGACCCTTCTCGCCGACGGCCTCCCCTTCATGCCGGCCAACGCCGTCGTCCTGGCCGTCGTCGATCCCGGCGTGGGCACCGACCGGCGCGCGATCGCGATCGAGACCGAGGCCGGCTGCGCGCTCGTGGGCCCGGACAACGGCCTGTTGTCGCTGGCGTGGCCGATGCTCGACGGCGTCCGGCGGGTGGTCGAGATCTCCTCACCCGATGTGGTGCTGGCCTCGGGGTCGAAGGTGCTCGACGCGAGGGACGTGTTCGCGCCGGCGGCTGCCTGGCTCGCCGACGGACGACCGCTCGAGTCGCTGGGGCCGCCGGTCGACCCGGCGTCGCTCCTCACCCGGCGGCTCGTGGAGCCGGACGTGGAGCGCCATCTGATCAAGGGCGAGGTCCTCGACGTCGACCGCTTCGGCAACGTCCGCCTGAACATCCGGCCGGCCGACCTCGAGCGCGCCGACCTGCACACGCAGGCCGAGCTGCAGGTCGCGACCCCGGCGGCCTCCACGTCCGCTCGACGGATCGCCACTTACCACGACGTCCCAGAGGGCGAGTACGGGATCCTGGTCGACGCGTGGCGGTGGCTCGCGATCGTCCGCGACGAGGCGCGGGCGGCCGACGGCCTGAGCGCCGCGCCCGGCGATCTCGTCTGGATTCGAAGCTCCGATCCGACCGAGCGCTGAGGGACGCGCCGGCCTAGGCCGTGATCGCGGCGGCGAGCTCCTCGAAGTTGTCGACGTATCGAGCGACGTCCTCATCCGTGTGCGCGATCGACGAGGTCCACGACTCCCACTTGGATCCTGGGCTCTTGAACACGCCGCGATTCAGCTGCCAGAGCCACGCGAGCTGCGGGACGCGGTCGTCGATCTCCCACACCTCCCGGTACTCGTGGATGGGCTCCGGGCGCCAGTCGATCGAACCCTTCGCGCCGAGCAGCTTCATCGAGGCCGGGAGCCGGAACTTGTCGATGACGTCGTCACAGCGACCGAACCCGGTGTTGATCCGCTCGAACTCGCCGTAGCGCTCCTTGGTGAGGACCTCGGTCAGGGTCGCCTTCATCGCGGCCATCGTGAGCGGGTTCCCGTTGAACGTTCCCACCTGCTCGAGCTCCTCGCGGACGATCATGCCCATCGCCTCGTCGGTCCCGCCGATGGCGCCGCACGGCAGGCCGCCGCCGATCGCCTTCGCGAGGCAGACCAGATCGGGAACGACGCCGAACGCCTCGACCGCGCCACCCCACGCGAGTGTGCAGCCGGTCTTCACCTCGTCGAACGCGAGCAGCGCGCCGTCCGCGTGGCAGATCTCCTTCAGCTCGGCCAGGTAGCCCGGATCCGGGAGCACGAGTCCACAGTTCGTCATCGCCGGCTCGACGATCATCCCGGCGATCTCCCCCGGGTGCTCCTCGAACGCGCGCCGGGCGGCCGCCGCGTCGTTGAACGGAACGTTGACCACCTGCTCGACGATCCCTTCCGGCATCCCCGCCGTCTGCGGGACGGGGTTGGGGTGATCGCGCGGCCCGGCCTTCTCCGGCGGGGGGAAGACGCTGACCATCAACGAGTCGTGATGGCCGTGATAGCTGCCCTCGATCTTCAGGAGCTTCGTTCGGCCGGTAGCGGCCCGCATGATCCGGGTCGCGTCCAGCGTCGCCTCGGTGCCCGAGTTGCCGAACCGCCAGAGCGGCAGCCCGAAGCGCTCGGCGAGGTTCTCCGCGCACGGGAGGGCATCCTCCGTCGGCTGCGCGAAATGCGTGCCGAGCTCGACACGCCGCTGCACCGCCTCGACGATCCTGGGGTGCGCGTGTCCCATCACCATCACGCCGTAGCCGTTGTGGTAGTCGACGTACTCGTTGCCGTCGATGTCCCACACGCGCGAGCCGGCGCCGTGACTCACGTAGATCGGGTGCGGCGGCCAGGACTGCCAGGAGGAGCTCACGCCGCCGGGGAGGTGGGTGCGCGCCGCCTCCCGGTACTCGAGCGACCGGCGATGTTTCCGGTCGAGGGCCGCGGTCTCGCGCTTCGTCAGCTCCTCGACGAGCTCGAGGTCGATCTCGACGTGCTCGCTCACGGACATTGGAGGTCCCCCGGTTCGTTGGACTTGAGCTGCACCGACTACCCCGAGATGGCGGCGGCGAACTCGGCGAAGTTCTCGACGTAGCGGCGGGCGTCGTCCTCGGTGTGGACGACCGACGTGGTCCAGGTCTCTTGCTTGGACCAGGGCGACTTGAACACGCCGCGGTTCTGCTGGAAGAGCCACGCGAGGTAGGTGATCCGCTCGTCGATGCCCACCGTGTCGCGGTACTCGCGGACCGGCGTCGCTCGATAGATCACGGAGCCCTTCGCTCCCAGGCCCGTCACGTACGCGGGCAGCCGGTGCTCGTCGATCGCGGCGCCGCAGCCCTCGGCGAGGGCTCCGTGGACTCGATCGAGCTGCTCGTACACGTCCCGCGTCAGCACCTCCGTGAGGCAGGCGCGGGAGGCGGCCAACGTCAACGGGTTCCCGTTGAACGTCCCCGCCATGTCGTACTCGTTGCGCAGGACCGGCCCGAACAGCTCCTCGGTCGCGCCGATCGCGCCGCAGGGCAGCCCGCCACCGATCGCCTTGGCCAGACAGATCACGTCGGGCGTCACGCCGAACGCCTCGACGGCTCCCCCGTAAGAGATCGTGGCCCCCGTCTTCACCTCGTCGAAGGCGAGGAACGCGCCGTGCCGATGGAGCAGGTCCCGAAGGCCGCCGAGGTAGCCGGGCTCGGGCAGGATCACGCCGCAGTTCATCATCGCCGGCTCCACGAACATCCCGGCGACCCGGCCCTCCAGGTCGAGCAGCGCACGCTCGACCGCGGGGAGGTCGTTGAACGGCACCACGCGCACAAGGCCGGCGAACGCCTGCGGGATCCCGAGGGCCTGCGGAACCGTGACCGGGTGCTCGCGGGGCCCGATCTCCTCGGGATCGGGCACCACCGAGAACATCAGCGAGTCGTGGTGCCCGTGATAGGTCCCCTCGATCTTGATCAAGACGTCGCGGCCGGTCGCCGCCCGCATGAGCCGTCCGGCCTCGAGCGTCGCCTCCGTGCCCGAGTTGCAGAACCGCCACAGCGGCAACCCGAACCGGTCCACCAGATTCTCGCCGACGGCGTGCAGGTCCCGGGTCGGCTGCGCGAAGTGCGTGCCGCGGCGGGCCTGGCGCTCGATCGCCTCGACGATCTTGGGGTGGGCGTGCCCGGCGACCATCGCGCCGTAGCCGAGGTGGAAGTCGAGGTACTCGTTCCCGTCGACGTCCCAGATCCGATTGCCCTCGCCCCGCTCGATGTAGACGGCGTGGGGCGGAGAGTCCTGCCAGGACGACGCGACACCGCCGGCGATCGTCCGATCGGCCACGGCCCGATACGCGATCGAGGCCCGATGTTTCGGCTCGAGCGCCGCCTCCTCCTCCGAGATCAGGTGGTCGATCCGTTCGAGGTCCAGCTCGCTCGCCTGCCGTGTGGCCACGTTCGCCGCCTCCTCGCGACGACCCCGCGGCGTGCGCCGCGGATCTCTGAATGGTCGTTCAATGAGTATGGCAGGGCCTGCAAGGTGGCCGCAAGGGCGCCTCCCTACCGTCGGCCTCGACGGCGCCACCGGGCGCCGCGGATGCAAAGGAGGTCGCCGTGTCGAAGACCGAACATCGAGACTTCGCGGAGCCGGACGAGGTCCGGACGTTCGACAACGGACGCGCCGAGATCCTCAACACGGACTCGGGCGTGATCGGGCGGCTGGTGTTCCAGCCGGGGTGGCGCTGGTCCAACGACGTCAAGCCCGTAGCCGGGACCGAGCTCTGCGAGGCGCCGCACTTCCAGTACCACCTCTCCGGGACACTCCGGGTCCTGATGGCCGACGGGGCGGAGTTCGATGCCACGCCGGGGCAGGTCACCTACCTGCCGTCGGGTCACGACGCGTGGGTCGTCGGCGACGAGCCGGTCGTCGTCGTGGATTGGTACGGCGCGTCGCACTACGCGGAGCGCTGACCCGCCAGCTCCCGCAGCCGGATCGGCGAGGCGACGTGACCGCCGTCCTCGGCGATCCCGGCCGCCCGGGCGGCGAACGATCCGGCGTCCTCGTCCTTTGTCGCCGAGCGCAGCTCCGCCTCGGCGAGGCGCACCTCGTATGCGCCGAGTGGCGTCCGCTCGGGACGCGCCTGGCCGAGCGCGGCGGCGGCCTCGTCGAGCCGGCGCAGCCGCAGCAGACAC
>JBOGVL010000216.1:0-5193 GCA_050692535.1 Actinomycetota bacterium
CGGAACCGCGTCGCGACGCGGCGCCCGTCCATCACGGACACCTCGTCGTCCGTCACGACCGCCAGCCGACGACCCAGCTCGTCGCTGACCTCGATGCCGCGGCGCAGGGTCCGCAGCCTCGCGACGGGCGACAGCTCGGCCCCCCGGACGTACGCGCGGAGCAGGTCGGCCGCGGCGACCGGGAGCCGCCGGGGATCCTCTCCGGCGAAGACGTGTTCGGCCCGAACGAGGAGCGATCCCTCCTCCGTCGCCGGCAGCTTGACCGTCCAGCCCTCACCGCCCCGGTGCCGGAGGCTGCATCCCCAGCGCGCGATCCGCAGGTCGGCCGTGTCCACGTACGTGGTCGAGAGTCGGAGCTGCTCCCGCTCGGCGACGACGAACCCGTCGCCCCCGAGGTCGGGCATGCGGAACCCCGCCGGCGCCTGGAGCTTGGCCTCCCGCTCGAGGTTCACGGCTCCGTGCGGGCGCGCTCGACCGCCATCTCCTGGAGCCGCAGGTGGGCGTTCGAGCCGCGCTCGGTGGGAACCTTGGTCCACGACCCTTCGGGGCCGAGCGTCCACGCGAGCGTGTCGTCCTCGAGGAGCACCTGGAGGATCTCGTCCATCCTGCTCGCGAGGGCCGGGTCCGTGACCGGGACGATCGCCTCGACCCGGCGGTCGAGGTTGCGCTGCATCAGGTCCGCGGAGCCGGTGTAATGCCGCGCCTCGTCCCGCTGGCCGAACCGGAAGATCCGCGAGTGCTCGAGGTATCGGCCGACCACCGACCGCACCCGGATGTTGTCGGAGAGGCCGGCCACCTGTGGACGCAGGCAGCAGATGCCGCGAACGATCAGGTCGACGTCGGCGCCGGCCTGCGACGCCTCGTAGAGGGCGTCGACCATGTCGGGGTCGACCAGCGCGTTCATCTTCAGGATGATCCGGCCGTCCGGTCGCCCCTGCTCGCGGATCAGCTCGAGCATCCGCGACCGCAGGTAGTGCGGCGCGACGAGGAGCTTGCGGTACTCCCGCTGCCGGCTGTACCCCGTGAGCAGGTTGAACAGGTCGGTGAGGTCGGCACCGATGTCGGGATCTGCGGTCAGCAGCCCGAGGTCCTCGTAGAGCTTGGCGGTGACCGGGTTGTAGTTCCCCGTGCCGACGTGCGCGTACCGGCGAACCCCCACCTGCTCTCGGCGGACGACGAGCGAGATCTTGGCGTGGGTCTTCAGCCCGACGACCCCGTAGACGACGTGCACGCCCGCCTGCTCGAGCTCGCGCGCGTAGGTGATGTTGGCCTCCTCGTCGAACCGCGCCTTCAGCTCGACGAGGGCCACGACCTGCTTGCCCAGCTCCGCGGCTCGGATCAGCGAGCGGATGATGGCGCTCTCCTGCGTGGACGTTCGGTACATCGTCTGCTTGATCGCGAGCACGTCCGGGTCGTGCGCCGCCTGCTCGATGAAGGCCTCGATCGAGGACGAGAAGGAGTCGTACGGGTGATGGACCAGCACGTCGCCGCCTCGGAGCACGTGGAACAGGTCGGGGGCGCCGTCGCCGTCGGCGAGCCGGGGCTGGGTCACCGGGACCCACGGCTCGAACTTCAGCTCGGGTCGATCGAGCGCGACGAAGGACCAGACCGCCCCCAGGTCGAGCGGGCCGGGGACCACGAACACCTCGGCCTCCTCGAGGTCCAGCTCGCGGCGGAGCAGCGACAGGACCTCGGGCGTCATCGTCTCGTCGACCTCCAGCCGCACGGGGTTGGCGCCCCGCCGGCGCCGGCGCAGCACGCTCTGGATCGCCTCGAGCAGGTCGCCGGCCTCGTCCTCCTCGACCTCGACGTCCGCGTCGCGGGTCACGCGGAACGCATGGTGCGAGACGATCTCCATGCCCGGGAACAGGCGCTCGAGGTTGGCCGCGATCACGGTCTCCAGCGGGACGAACCGCTCGCCGTCGGGGAGCGCGACGAACCTCGGCAGCAGCGGCGGGACCTTCACGCGCGCGAACCGGCGCCCGCCGGTCATCGGGTCGCGGACGAGCGCCGCGAGGTTCAGCGACAGGCTCGAGATGTAGGGGAAGGGGTGCGCGGGGTCGACGGAGAGCGGGGTGAGCACCGGGAAGATCCGCTCGGCGAACTCCCGCTCCACGAACTCGACGTCCGGCGCCTCGAGCCCGTCGAGCGAACGCACCAGGCGGATCTTCTCCTTCTCGAGGGCGGGAACGAGCTCGGATGCGAAGAGCTCGGCCGCGTGCGTCGCGAGCTCCTTCGACCGGGCGCGGATCCCCTCCAGCTGTTCGGCCGGCGTCCGCCCGTCCGGCGAGGCCTTCTGCACCCCGGCCTCGACCTGCTCCTGGAGCCCCGCGACCCGCACCTGGAAGAACTCGTCGAGGTTGCCCGCGAAGATCGCGATGAACTTCACGCGCTCCAGGAGAGGCAGGGACGAGTCCTCGGCGATCGCGAGGACGCGCGCGTTGAATTCCAACCACGAGAGCTCGCGGTTGAGGTAGCGGTCCTCGTGCGCGATCAGACGAGCAGGGGAAGCGTCGGTGTCCATTGGCTCCTCGGCGGCCGGACCGGCATTGTGGCACGCGCCCCCCGGCCGGGCCAAGCGCCCCAGGTCAGGGCCACATGGAGCGAAGCGATAGGCCCGGACGAGGCATCGCGAAGCGAAGCCTCGTCCGAATGAGGCGGGTCAGTCCACGAACTTGTAGCCCAATCCCCGGACCGTCTGCAGGTGGTCGGGGTGGTGGGGATCGGTCTCGAGCTTGCGCCGCAACCGCTTCACGTGGACGTCGAGCGTCCGGGTGTCGCCGAAGTAGTCCGCGCCCCAGACCTCCTCGATCAGGAAGTCGCGGGTGAGGAGTCGCCCCTTCCGGCGGAGGAAGGCCTCGAGCAGCTCGAACTCCTTGGGCGGCAGCGCGACCGCCTCGCCGCGAACCGCGACCTCGTGCCGCGCGACGTCCATCCGCACCGGCCCGCCGGCCAGCACCTCGTCGACCGCCGGCGGGGCCGACGGGGGCCGCACCCGCCGGAGGTTGGCCCGGACCCGAGACACCAGCTCGCGCATCGAGAACGGCTTCGTGACGTAGTCGTCGGCGCCGAGCTCGAGGCCCGTCACCTTGTCGGCCTCCGAGTCCTTGGCCGTGACCATGATGATCGGGACGTCGGACTCGGCGCGGATCGTGCGGCAGACGTCGAGGCCGGACACCTCCGGCAGCATGAGGTCGAGGATGACGAGCGCAGGCCGCTCGGCCCGGAACCGCTCGAGCGCCCCGCGCCCGTCCGTGGCCACGCTCACGCCGTAGCCCTCGCGCTCCAGGTTGTAGCGGACCGAGTCCGCGAGCGACTCTTCGTCCTCGACGACCAGGATCCTCGCGGCGCTGTCAGGCGATGCCGCCGCCGGGATGGGACGCGTCGGTGAACTCAACGAACTCCCCCGTGAGCAGGAACGAGACCTGCTCGCCGATGTCGACGGCGTTGTCGCCGACGCGTTCGAGCGCGCGCGCGGCCAGGTTCATGTGCATCCCCCAGTCCAGGGCCTGGGCGTCGCCGGCGAGCTTCGCCACCTCGAAGTGCATGTTCCGGTTGAGGCGATCCACCGGGTCGTCCATGGACGGGAGCTTGAGACAGAGGTCGAGGTCGCGCCGCCGGAGCGCGTCCATCGCGGTCCGGACCATCTCGACGACGATGTCGCCCATCTCGCCGATCTGCTGGACGATCGTGGCGTTCGGCGGCAGGTCCCTGGTGATCAGGTAGACCTTCGCGATGTTCACGGCCTGGTCGCCGATCCGTTCGAGATGCAGGCTCGAGTGCCAGATGACCGAGACGAGCCGGAGGTCCGCGGCCACCGGCGCCTGGAGCGCCAGCAGCGAGAGCATCCCCTGGTCCAGGCTCAGGTACAGCTCGTCGATCTCGTCGTCGCCGGCGATGACCTTCTCGGCCAGCGAGTCGTCGTGCTGCACCACCGCGTCGACGGCCGTGCTCACGGCGGTGCCCGCCAGCTCGCCCAGCGTCAGCAGCTGGAGCTCCATCTTCTCGAGCTCTTCGTGGAAGTGTCCGCGCGCCATCAGCCGAACCGCCCCGTGACGTAGTCCTCGGTCCGTTTGTCCGAGGGGTTCGTGAAGATCGACTCGGTCTTGTCGAACTCGACGATCGTCCCCGTGCGGTGGCCGTCCTCCTTGACCTCGACCGTGAAGAACGCCGTGCGGTCGCTGACGCGCGCCGCCTGCTGCATGTTGTGCGTGACGATGACGATCGTGTACTCGTTCACGAGCTCCTGCATCAGGTCCTCGATGCGCTGGGTCGCGATCGGGTCCAGGGCGGAGCACGGCTCGTCCATCAGGATCACGTCCGGCCGGGTCGCGATCGCGCGCGCGATGCACAGCCGCTGCTGCTGGCCGCCCGAGAGCGCGAGCCCGGACTCCTTGAGCTTGTCCTTGACCTCGTCCCAGAGGGCCGCCCGGTGGAGCGACTCCTCGACGAGCTCGCCCATGTTGCCCTTGAACCCGGCGATCTTCGGCCCGAAGGCGATGTTCTCGTAGATCGACTTCGGGAACGGGTTCGGCTTCTGGAACACCATCCCGACTCTGCGTCGGACCTCGACCGCATCCACCTGCGGGTCGTAAAGGTCGACCCCGTGGTAGAGGACCTGCCCCTCGAGGCGCGCGCCCTCGATCAGATCGTTCATGCGGTTCAGGGAGCGCAGGAACGTCGTCTTGCCGCATCCCGACGGACCGATCAAGGCGGTGATGTCGTTCTTGAGGATCGGCATCGTCACGTTCCGAACGGCCCGGAACGCCCCGTAGTAGATGGAGACGTCCCGGACATCGAAGACGACCTCGCGCTCCTCGTTGGCGTCCTCCCGGCTCTCGCGCACGACGAGCCGGGGACCCTCCTCGTCACGTGCACGCTCGGCTTCGCCCTTGGTCAGATCGACCTCGTCGGTCACGTCCATCGGCTCACCACTTTCGCTCATATCTGTTCCTCAGCAGGATGGCGACGAAGTTCACCGCCAGGATCGCCACCAACAGCACGATGATGGCCGCGGCGGTGTTGGATTGCCAATCGTCGGCCGGCAGCTTCGCCCAGGAGAAGATCTGGGTCGGCAGGGCCGTGTACGGCCCCTGGAGGATCTCGGCCGGCGTCCGCCCGGCCGGGGTCGAGAGGTAGCCGGTCACCGAGCCCACGAGCAGGAGCGGCGCGGTCTCCCCGAACGCCCGCGCC
>JBOGVL010000217.1:0-5142 GCA_050692535.1 Actinomycetota bacterium
CCTCCGTGCCGGGGGCGAGGCGCCGGACGTTGGCGATCGCGCCCGTCGGGCCAACGCGGCCGAGGCGGCGGCCTGCGTCTCGATCCACCTCGGCGGCGGCGAGCTCGCCCCGGCAGGGGCGGTCTGCTGCTACTACGGCACACCCTCGACACACTCGCCGATGGGCCTGCGCCTGGCGGAGTCGATCCTCGCCGAGCTGGTGGGGCTCGGCCTGTCCCACGGCGGCGTCCGGCCGCTCGCCATCGCGATCCTGCGCGAGACGCGGATGCCGGCGGTCCAAGTCGAGCTGGCGGTCGCCACCAACCCGGACGAGACCGAGCGCCTGCGGGACCCCTCCTTCGCCGGGCGCGCCGCCGACGCGATCGCGGAAGGGATCGAGCGCTTCCTCGGTGCCGGCCGCGACGTCGGGACGGCGGTTGTGCTCCGGTAACCCGAACGTCGGTCAGGACCGCCGCGAGCGCCGCGAAAGCAGCAGCAGGACGACGCCGAGCAGCACACCGAGGACCACCGCCCGCGCGGCGCGGCGGACCTCGTCGGTGGACGGACGCTGCACGCCGGTATCGTAGCGACCCGACCGGCCGGGGAGTCGCGGTGCGGTACAGCCTGATGCTTGAGGGCCAGGAGGGGGTCACGTGGCCCCAGTGGCTCGCGATCGCGGAGACGTGCGAGCGCCTTGGCTTCGAGGGGCTGTTCACCTCCGACCACTACCTGTCGGTGGTCCGGCCCGACCCCGGCTCCAACGACGCGTGGACCCTGCTCGGGGCCCTCGCCGCCCGGACGGACCGGCTCCGGCTCGGCACGATGGTCTCGCCGGTCACGTTCCGACTTCCGGCCGTTCTCGCGAAGGCGGCCACGACCGTCGACCGGATCTCGGACGGACGGGTCGACGTCGGCGTCGGGGCGGGGTGGTGGAGGGAGGAGCACCACACGCACGGGATCCCCTTCCCCTCGACGGGAGAGCGGTTCGAGATGCTCGAAGAGCAGCTCGAGATCCTTCACGGGCTGTGGTCGCAAGACGTGTTCTCGTTCGCGGGGCGGCACTACTCGATCGGCGAGTGCCGGTTCGCCCCCAAGCCGGTCCAGCGGCCGCACCCGCCGATCATCCTCGGCGGCAAGGGCGGTCCGCGGATCGCCCGGCTCGCCGCCCGGTGGGCCGACGAGTTCAATCGCGTCGGCGGCACCCCCGATGAGGTGCGGGCCGCCTTCGATCGCGTCCGAGCGGCCGTCGACGCCGAGGGGCGGGATCAAGCGAGCGTCACGACTTCGTTCATGACGTGGATCTTCGTCGGACGCACGGACGACGAATGGAAGGCTCGCGCCAACGTGGCCCGGGCGATGGACCCGACGGCCGGACCGCTGGACGCCTATCTCGACGACGTGTCCAAGGACTGCATCGTCGGAACGGTCGACCAGGCGATCGAACGGATGAACGAGTACGCGGCCGCCGGCGTGCAGCGTTTCGTGTTGAACCACGAGCTGTTTGGGGACCTCGAACACATCGAGCTGATCGCGACCGAGATCCTCCCGAAGGTGGGGTGACGGAGCGCTCGGCGGATCGACCCGCAGCCGGGTCCGTTCTCCCGGGAGCCGGTCGTGCGCCGATGTACCATCGTCGGCTCATGGCCGAGTTCAACGTGGACCCGTTCGCCGAACGGTACGCGCGCCGCACCGCCGGCATGTCCGCGTCCGAGGTGCGCGCGCTGTTCGCGGTGGCGTCGCGTCCGGACATCGTCTCGCTCGCGGGCGGGATGCCGTACGTCCAGGCGCTTCCCACCGAGCACGTCCTCGAGGTCGTCGAGTCGGTCCTGACGGAGCGGGCGGACGTCGCGCTGCAGTACGGCGCCGGCCAGGGCTCGCCGCTCCTGCGCGAACGCCTCGCCATGCTGATGGGCGAGGAGGGTACGACCGCGGACCCCGAGGACCTCGTCGTCACCACCGGAGCGCAGCAGGCGCTCGACCTCGTCGGCAAGATCCTGATCGACCCGGGCGACACCATCGTGGTCGAGGCGCCGGCGTACGTCGGGGCCCTCTCGGCGTTCAGCGTCTACGAGCCCCGGTTCCTGCAGATCGACCTCGACGACGAGGGGATGATCGTCGACCTGCTCGAGGACGCGCTCCTGCGCGGCGAGCGACCGAAGTTCGTCTACACCGTCCCCAACTTCCACAACCCCGCAGGGGTGACGATGTCGAGAGCGCGCCGCGAGCGCCTGGTTGCCCTGTGTCGGGAGGCCCGTCTGCCCATCGTCGAGGACAACCCCTACGGGCTCCTGCGATTCGAGGGCGTGCCCGAGCCGACGTTGCGATCGCTCGACCCCCACAACGTGATCTATCTGGGGACGGTCTCCAAGGTGTTCTCCCCCGGTGTCCGCGTTGGCTGGGCCGTCGCCGAACCCGGTGTGCTGCAACGCCTCGTGCTGGCCAAGGAGGCCGCCGACCTCTGCGGGAGCCAGTTCACGATGCTGGTGACGGAGCGGTATTTCGACGGGGAGCTGTGGCGACGGAACCTCGCCCGGCTCGTCGACACGTACCGAGCCCGCCGAGACGTGATGCTCTCGGCGCTCGAGCAGCGGTTCCCGGCCGATGCCAGCTGGACGAGGCCGGCCGGCGGCTTCTACGTCTGGGTGACGTTGCCCGAGTACTTCGACACGCCGACGCTGCTTGCCGCGGCCGTCGAGCGGAAGGTCGCCTACGTGCCCGGCACCGCGTTCTACCCCGACGGTCGCGGACGTCAGCAGATGCGGCTGTCGTTCAGCTATCCCACAGAGGACCGGATCTCGGAGGGGGTGCGGCGGCTCGGGGAGCTCCTCGGCGACGAGGAGGATCTCTACCGCTCGCTGTCGGGATGACGCACGTCGCGGTCCTCGCCGGCGGCCGGTCCCCCGAACGAGAGGTCTCGCTCCGATCCGGCCACCGGGTCGCCTCCGCCCTCCAGGCGCGCGGTCATCACGCGCGGCTCCTCGACCCCGCCGAGGGACCCTTCGTTGAGAACGTCTCCACCGCAACGGTTTCGGCGTGCTACATCGCACTCCACGGCAAAGACGGAGAGGACGGAACCGTCCAGCGAGTCCTCGACACCCTCGGGATCGCCTACACGGGCAGCACCCCCCTCGCGTGCCAGGTGGCATTCGACAAGGTGCTCGCGAAAGAGACGCTCGACGCAGCGGGCGTCCGGACGCCCCCGTGGGCGGCGATCCAGGCCACCGCGCTCCGCGACCTGGCCGGCGGACCCGCGCTCCACTTGGTCGTGGATCGCTTGGGCCTGCCGCTGGTCGTCAAACCCTCGCGCGCGGGCTCCGCGATGGGACTGACGTTCGTCGAACGCGAGAGCGACCTCCCGAGCGCGGTGATGAGCGCGCTCTCGTTCTCCGACGCGGCGATCGTCGAGCGCCGCGTGGACGGGCCGGAGGTCGCCGCGGGGACGCTGAGCGCCGAGCCGCTCCCACTGGTCGAGATCGTTCCCAAGTCGGGCGTGTTCGACTACGCGGCTCGCTACACACCGGGCGCAACCGAGTACTACGCGCCGGCGCGGCTGGACCCCGAGGTGACCGCGGCCGCCCAGGCCGCCGCGGCTCGCGCCTTCGAGGTCCTCGGCGTACGGGACGTCGGCCGGGCCGACGTCATGATCGACGTCGACGGCGTGCCGTGGATCGTCGACGTGAACGTCTCGCCGGGCATGACGGACACGAGCCTACTCCCGATGGCGGCCCAGGCCGCCGGGATCGGGTTCGAGGAGCTCTGCGATCGGGTCCTGGGGCTCGCGGTCGATAGGACGCGCTGACAGATCCTTGGTACCTGTTGCACGGTAAGGGTTTTCGGCTCGAATCAGTCGGGGGAGAGGCCCGGTCCCGAGCCGATGATCTCCGACACGATCCGGTCGAGATCGTCGGCCGAGCCGAACTCGATCACGACCTTGCCCCGCCGCTTCCCCATCTGGATCGTGACCCGGGTGGCGAGCTGCTCCGACAGGATCTCCTCGACCTCACCGAGCGGATTCGTGCGGGCCTGATCCGGAACGGCCTGCAGCGACGCCTTCGGAGCGGCGGCGCCGGCGGGATGTTCCAGGTAGTTGCGGACGAGCTCCTCGACCTCTCGCACGGTCAGCTCCTCGGCCGCGATCCGGAGCGCCAGCGTGCGCTGCGCCTCGGGGTCGGCCAGCGAGAGGAGTGCCCTCCCGTGGCCGGCCTGCATCCTGCCCTCGGCGAGCTGTTGCTGGACCTCGGACGGCAGCGCGAGCAGCCGAATGGTGTTCGCGATGTGTGAGCGGGACATTCCAAGCCGCTCGGCTAGGGTCTCCTGCTTCAACCCGAGCTCCTCCAACAGCTCGCGAAATGCCTCGGCGAGCTCGATCGGGTTGAGGTCCTCTCGATGGATGTTCTCGATCAGCGCCTCGCGCAGCGACTCCGCGTCGTCGCTCTCTCGGATCACCGCCGGGATCGTCGCGAGACCTGCCCGCTTGGCCGCGCGAAGCCGGCGCTCCCCCGCGATGAGCTCGAACCCCGCGGAGGTCCGTCGGACGACGATCGGCTGCAGGATCCCGACCTCCTGGATCGACAGGGCCAGGGCCTCCAGCGACTCGTCCTCGAACACCGTCCGTGGCTGCCTCGGGTTGGGCGCCACCGCGTTGACCGGCACCTCGAGGAGTCCCGTACCCGCGCCCTCCTCGACGGCGCCCGGGATCAGCGCGGAGAGCCCGCGACCCAACCCGCCTCGCTTCGTCATCTGCCTCCCCCCCGTCGGAACAGGCTCCACCGCTTCTTCGGGGCCTCATCGCCCTCGGGTTGAGATGTCGCCTCGGTCACCTCCGGTTCATCCTCGATCACGACGACACGGCCGCGCTCGACCTCCGGTGCCGCCTGACGCTCACGGCCGTCCGTCGTCGGAGGCTCGACGGGCCGCGACACTCCCTCGGACTTCGGGCCAGGTTGAGGTCCCGCGGGCTCGGCTCCCCCGTCGACTGGGACCGGCTGGTCGGCGTCCATCTCGACCTCAGCCACGGGTGGCGCCGAGGGCTGCTCCGCGGCGGCCGGCTCGCTAGCGGGCTCGACCTCGACCGCCGGTTCGGGTCCCTCGACCTCGGCCTCGAGGTCGGCATCGTCCTCGGGGTCCGGGTTCGACATCGGCGCGGGCTCGTCGGCCGTGCGC
>JBOGVL010000218.1:0-5133 GCA_050692535.1 Actinomycetota bacterium
GGCCGTGTCGCCGCCACCCACGACCGCCAGGTCGCGATCGCGGAAGAAGAAGCCGTCACACGTCGCGCAGGCCGAGACGCCGCGTCCCCGGAGCCGTTCCTCCCCCGGGACGCCGAGCCATTTCGCCGTCGCGCCGGTGGCGATGATCAGCGTCCCCGCGCGCCACTCCTGATCGCCCGCCCACACCCGGAACGGGCGCTCGGAGAGGTCCACCCGCGTCGCGCTCTGCGGCACGATCTCGGCCTCGAACCGGGCGGCCTGCTTCTCCATCGCGTCCATGAGCTCGGGACCCATGATCCCGTCGGCGAAGCCGGGGTAGTTCTCGACGTCGGTGGTCAGCATGAGCTGCCCGCCGGCCTCCAGGCCCTTGAGGACCAGGGGTTTCAGGTTCGCCCGGGCGGCATAGAGCGCGGCCGTGTAGCCGGCCGGCCCCGAACCGAGGATCACCACGTCGCGCGTCTGCGTCATCTCAACGTCTCCCACCGAGAATAACCGGAGCCTATTCCGCCCTAGTCCCGGGCGAAGGCGGTTCGCCGAAGCTTCCCCGAAACCGTCCTCGGCAGCTCGTCGACCAGGACGAGCTCGCGCGGCGCCTTGTGTCGCCCGATCCGTCCGGCCACATGGTGCCGGAGGGTCTCGAGGGTGGGCGGGACGGCGGGATCCCGCGGCACGACGAACGCGACGACCCGCTGCCCCCACTCGGGGTCGAGCCGTCCCCCGACGCCGACCTCCGCGACCGCCGGATGCTCGCGGAGGGCGGCCTCGACCTCCTGCGGCCACACCTTCTCGCCGCCGGTATTGATGAGGTCGTCGATCCGACCCACGACGTGCAACCGTCCCTCGGCGTCGATCTCGCCGGCGTCGCCGGGCCGCAGCCAGCCGTCGTCCGTGAACGCCCGCTCCGTCGCCTCGCCCTCGAATCGGTAGCCGAGCATCAGCATCGGGCCGCGGAGCTCGATGCCGCCCTCCTCGTTCATGCGCATCTCGACCCCCGGCAAGGGGAGCCCGTCGTACACGACCCCACCGCACGACTCCGTCAGCCCGTAGGTCTCGACCACATGGGCGCCGGCACGCTCCGCGCGGGCGCGCAGGTCGGGCGCGAGGTGGGCGCCGCCGACGAGGATCGCCCGGAACGCAGACAGCTCGACCCGGGCGTCCAGGAGCCGCCCCAGCATCCGGGGAACGACCGAGACGAACGCCACGTCCCGTTCGGCAGCGACGAGCTCGGGGTCGAACGAGGGGTGCACCATCACCGGTGCCTCGAGGAGCACCCCTCGCAACAGGACGAGCATGCCGCCGACGTGCGCGAGCGGCAGACAGCAGAGCCACGGGTCGCGCGGCGTCGCCTCGAGCGCCAACGTCGACGCCGCGACCGCGGCGTCGATGGCGCGGCGGTCGAACTGCACGAGCTTCGGATCGCCGGCCGTCCCGGACGTATGCACCACCAGGATCACGCCGCGGTCCACCCGGACGCCGCCGTCCTGCCTCCGCGCAACCGGATCGCCACCGTGGTCCGAGACCACCACGGTGGGACGGGCGAGGCGCAGGAGGGACTCCGCCTCCGCCGGTGGGAGCCGGGAGTCGACGGGGAGGAGGGCCGCCCCCGCTGCCCATACCTCGTGCACCAGGTCCATCCATCCGGGTCCCGGCGGCAGCGCGATCGCCACGAGGTCGCGTTCGTCGATGATGCCGTCCGCCGGAAGGGCTCGCCGCATATCCGCTAGGCTAACCCCGACCATGTGAGTCAGCGCTCTCGGAGTGGGTGGTCGAATGAACTGGACGGCATCGGGCCGCTACACGGACATCCGGTACGAGACCGGCGACGGGATGGCGAAGATCACGATCGCCCGCCCCGAGGTCCGCAACGCGTTCCGGCCGCTCACGACCCGGGAGCTGTCCTCGGCCTTCGACGCCGCGCGGGACGACCCGGCGATCGGCGTCGTGATCCTGACCGGCGAGGGGCCGGCAGCGTTCAGTAGTGGCGGCGATCAGAAGATCCGCGGCGACGACGGATACGTCGACGAGCGCGGGATCGGGCGGCTGAACGTGCTCGACCTCCAGGTCCAGATCCGCCGGCTGCCCAAGCCCGTCGTGGCGATGGTCGCCGGCTACGCGATCGGCGGCGGTCACGTGCTGCACCTGTGCTGCGACCTCACGATCGCGGCCGACAACGCGAGATTCGGTCAGACGGGCCCGAAGGTCGGCTCGTTCGACGGCGGCTACGGGATCAACCTGCTGGCGCGCCAGATCGGCGAGAAGCGCGCCAAGGAGGTGTGGTTCCTCTGCCGCCAGTACGACGCGGCCACGGCGCTCGACTGGGGGCTCGTGAACGCCGTCGTGCCCCTCGAGGAGCTCGAGGCCGAGACCGTGCGTTGGTGTCGCGAGATGCTCCGGATGAGCCCGCTCGCGCTCCGCCTCCTGAAGGCCGGGTACAACGCCGGGGTCGACGGGCTCGCGGGCGTCCAGCAACTCGCCGGCGACGCGACGCTCCTCTATTACATGACCGAGGAGGCGCAGGAGGGCCGGGACGCGTTCGTCCAGAAGCGCGACCCCGACTTCACGCGGTTCCCGAAGCGGCCGTGAGCCGCCTCGTCGTCTGGGTCCACGGCGCCCGGCCGCGGACGCTCGGCGCGAGCGTCACCCCGGTCGTCGTCGGCACCGCGGCGGCGGGTCGGGCGGAGGCCTGGCGGTTCGTGGCGGCGCTGCTCGTGGGGCTCGGCCTGCAGGTCGGTGTCAACTACGCCAACGACTTCCAGGACGGCGTCCGTGGCGTGGACACCTCGGAGCGTCTCGGCCCCCCGCGGCTCACGGCCTCGGGGCTGGCGTCGCCGCGCTCGGTGCTGTTCGCCGCGCTCGCCGCGGTTGCGGTGGCGGGCGTCGCCGGGCTCGCGCTGGCCGCGGTCACGACCTGGTGGCTCGTGCCGCTGGGGGCGGTCGCGATGCTCGCGCTCTGGCTCTACAGCGGTGGGCCGAGGCCGTACGCCGACCTCGGCCTGGGCGAGGTGATGGTCTTCCTCTTCTTCGGCGTCATGGCGACCGCCGGCACCGCCTACGTCCAGGCGGAGACGGTCTCGGGGGCCGCCTGGTGGTCGGGCGTGACGATGGGCTTCCTGGCCGTCGCCATCCTGGTGGCGAACAACCTGCGCGACATCCCGACCGACGCCGGGGCGGGCAAACGGACGCTCGCGGTCCGTCTCGGCGACCGCCGGACGAGATCGCTCTACCGCGCGTGCATCGTCGCCGCCTTCGCGGCGATCGTGGGCGGTGTCGCCGTCGGGTTCGCGGACGAGGCGGCCGGGATGTCGCCGTGGGCGCTCCTTGCGCTCGGCGCGGGCGTCGTCGCGATCCGCCCGATGCGGGTCGTGCGCTCGGCGCGGGGTCGAGAGCTGGTCCCGGTGCTCGTCGGGACCGGGCTCCTGCAGGTCGCGTTCGGCGGTCTGCTCGCGCTCGGGCTCTGGGTGGCGGGGATCACGGGGTGAGCGAGGCCGATCGCGCGTTCGCGGCGTGCTGGTGGATCGTCGACGACCTCGTCCGTTTCGGGTTGGAGCACGCCTGTGTGTCGCCGGGCGCTCGCTCGACGCCGATCGCGCTCGCCCTTCGACGCCACCCGAGCGTGAAGGTGCACGTCCACCTGGACGAGCGCGCGTCCGCGTTCTTCGCGCTCGGCGTCGCGAAGGGGAGCAGCCGGCCCGTCGCCGTCGCGTGCACGAGCGGTACCGCCGCGGCCGAGCTCCTGCCGGCCGTGGTCGAGGCGTCGATGTCGCGGGCGAAGCTGTTCCTGCTGACGGCCGACCGGCCCCCCGAGCTGCGGGGCGTGGGTGCGAACCAGACCATCGACCAGCCCGGCCTGTACGGCCCGTACGTCCACGCGTCGCTTGACGCTCCCGTGCCGGGGGACGCGCCCGGGGCGGAGACGTGGCACGAGCTCGCGATCGAGGCAACGCGAGCCGCGATGGGGCCGCCCCCCGGGCCGGTCCATCTCAACCTGCCGTTCCGTGAGCCGCTCGTCCCCGCGAATATCTCGCTGCCCGCCTCACCGTCGTCGGACGCCGACCCGACGATCTCCGAGGGTCCGGAGCCGCAGGAGGTCGAGGAACTCGTCCTCGAGCTCGCGTCGACGCCGCGGGGGGTCGTCCTCGCGGGATCGCTGCGCGAGCCCCCGCCCGGGGTTCCGGAGCTCGCCGCGAGGGCCGGGTGGCCGCTGATCGCCGAGCCGATCTCGGGCGTTCGAGGCGCAGGCGCGCTCGGCGCGGGCCAGTTCCTCCTCGAGAACGCTGGGTTCGCCTCCGCGCACGTACCCGACGTCGTGCTGCAGGTCGGGGCCGCGCCGACCTCGCGTCCGACGCTCGAGCTGGTGCGGAGGGCCGGGCGCCTCCTCACGCTCGACCAGGACCATCTCGTGGCGGATCCGCTTCGAAAGGCCGGCCTGGCGATCACGGCGGAGGAGGCGGCGGTCGTGCCGCGGGTGCTCGAGCGGCTGCCGCCGGTGGCGGAGTCGTCGTGGCTCCGCGCCTGGCTCGACGCCGACCGCGCGGCGAGGGCCGCCGTCGACGACCGCCTGGACGGGTTGGACGAGCCGTTTGAGGGTCGCATCGCGCGGGACGTGGCCGCGAACGCGCCGGACGGGACCGCGCTCGTGGTCGGCTCGAGCATGCCGGTGCGCGATCTCGATGCCTACATGTTCCCCCGCGACGGGCTCCGGGTGCTCGCCAACCGAGGCGCGAGCGGGATCGACGGGTTCGTGTCGACCGTGCTCGGCGTCGCCACGAGCGGGACGCGCGCGACCGCGCTCTGCGGCGACCTCACCCTGCTCCACGACGTCGGCTCGTTGTTGTGGAGCGCCCGGCGCGGGTACGACGCCCTGTTCGTGATCCCGAACAACGGCGGCGGCGTCATCTTCCGATTCCTCGAGCAGCGCGAGCTCCCGGAGCTCGAAGAGCTCTTCACGACGCCGCACGATCTCGATCTCGGCGCCGTCTGCTCGGCGGCCGGGGCGGGCCACTCGCGGGTCGAACGGGCGCGGGACCTCCTCCCGGCGCTCGAGCGCGGCCGGGCGGCCGGCGGCGTCCACGTGGTCGAGGTCGTCGTCGACCCGGCGCTGAACGTCCGTCGTCACGCGGAGGTCCACGAGTC
>JBOGVL010000219.1:0-5085 GCA_050692535.1 Actinomycetota bacterium
GTCGAGGAGACGTCGGCCCGTCGCGCCGAGCGGCGCTACGCCTCGGGGTTCTGCGGCGGCTGCGGCGGGCGGTCCCGGAAGCGGGTCGCGAGTCGCGCCAGCAGGCCGGCGATCGAGAAGCGACCGGATTCCTGCTGCATCGCGCGGATCTGGTCGCGGCCGAGCTGCTTCATGTAGCGATAGAAGAAGAGCGAGGACGCGAGCATCACCCCGAAACCCGCCGCGGCGACGTACAGCGACGCGAAGAAGGACATCAACATGAAGAAGCCGACGAGGAACGCGAGGAGGGACCAGCGGATCCGGCGCGCGAGGTGGGTGTACAGCGAGGTCCGGCTGACCTGCTCGGCCAGGCGAGGATCCTCCTCGGAGAGGCGTTGCTCGATCTCCTCGAGGATCCGCTGCTCGTCGGGCGACAGTGGCATGGGGTCCGGTGACCTCCGGTCCGGTCCGTCGGGTTCGATTATAGGAACGACACCGGCAACGGGAAGAGCCTAGGCGGACGGCAGGCCCCGCTCAGTGTCGGGGCCGGCGGTCGATCAGCGCGGCGGGCATCGCGGAACCGCGGCCGAACCGCTTCTCGATCCGGTCGACGGCCCGCTCGACCTCGCTCCAGCGTTCCCCTCGCAGGAGCGCCAGCTGCTCCTCCCCGGCCGCCACGAGTCCCGTTCCGGCGACGCCGAGGAGCCGGATCCGCCGGCGGGCGCCGGGGAGGGCCCGGAACAGGTCGGTCGTGATCTTGTACAGGTCGGCCGCCACGTCGGTCGCCGGATCGATCGTCCGCGAGCGCGTGAGGGTCGTGAAGTTCGCCAGGCGAACCTTCAGCGTCACCGTCCGGGCCCGGTAGCCGTCCGCCCGCAACCGGGCGCCGACCCGCTGGGACAACGCGAGGATCTCACGCAGGAGCTCCTCCTCGTCGTCGAGATCCCGGTCGAAGGTCTCTTCGTGGCTCACCGACTTCGGCGGCTCATAGGGCACGACCGCCCGGTCGTCCACTCCCCGTGCGAGCGCGTGGAGGCCGCGGGCGTGCTGGTCTCCGAGGAGGCGGGCGAGCACCACCGGCGGCGTGCGGCCGAGATCCCCGACGGTCTTCACCCCCAGGCGCGAGAGGATCTCCATCGTCTTCTCGCCGATCCCCCACAGGGCCCTCGCCGGGAGCGGATCGAGGAAGGCCCCCACCTCGCCGGCGCGAACCTCGACGAGACCGTCCGGCTTTGCGTGGGCGGAGGCAAGCTTGGCGATCAGCTTGGTCGGACCGACCCCGACCGAGCACGAGACCCCCACGTCCGCTCGCACATCTCGCCGGATCCGCTCGCCGATCGCGGCCGGCGCCCCAAACAGAAGGACCGCCCCGGAGACGTCCAGGAAGGCCTCGTCCAGCGCGATCGGCTCGACGAGCGGCGTCACGGCCAGGAGGACCTCGCGGAACCGGTTGGAGTGCGCCTTGTAGGACTCGAAGTCCGGTGGGACGAAGACGAGGTCCGGGCAGAGGCGCCGGGCGCGGACGGCCGGCATCGCGCTCCGAACGCCGAACGAACGAGCCTCGTAGGACGCCGACATCACGACCCCTCGCGTTCCGGCGCCGCCGACGGCGACCGGCCGGCCGGCGAGGCTCGGGTCCTTCAACGTCTCCACCGAGGCGTAGAAGGCGTCGAGATCGACGTGCAGGATCGGTTCGGCCACCCGCGAACGGGTCATCGCCGCGGAGCGTACCGTGGCGGGGTCACTCAACGGCCCGCCGATCCTCCGCTCGAGTGCCAGAGCTTCCGCGGGATCGACGCGGCCGGCGCCGGCCCCTCGTGCGTGAGCGCCTGGGGCAGGCGCCCGGCCAGCCGGGCCCGGTGGAGCGCGACGAGGTCCCACACGTCCTCGGCGATCACCGACACGCCCTTGCGGCCGGTCCGCCGCACCGTGCCGGCGACCGCGAGGACGAACGAGTGGAACACCGTCTTGGCGACCTTCGGCTGCACGCTCTCGAACACGGTGACGTCGACCGGCCCCGTCGCGTCGTCGAGCGTCAGGAAGATGATCCGCTGCCCGCTCCGGATCGCCGGGGTCTGCGAGGCCACCTTCACCCCGACCACCATCACCCGTTCATCCGCCCGGTGTCGCCACAGGTCCCTCGCCCGCGTCGCGTCGAGTTCGGCGATCAGCGGCTCGAAGAAGCTCACGAGGTGGCGGCTGGCGTCGAGGCCGAGCACCTCGAGCTCGGCTCTCACACGCTCGGCGTCCGTGTACTCGGGGAGGGAGAAGAGATCGCCGGGGTGGGCCGGCGGCGCTTCGCTCCGGGATCTGGGGCCCCGCGTCGCTTCGCCCTGACCGGCTTGCTCGAGATGGCGCCGTCGGGCTTCGCTCCTTGCCCCAGACCGCTCCGCGAACACCGCCGGCCCCTCCGTGTCCGTTCCTCGCTCCGCTGGCCGGATCGCGGTTGCGTGCAGGTCGAACGCGAGCTGGTCGCCCTCGCGCTGGGGGGATGTCGTCATGGCCGAGAAGAGACGGTCTCGGCGGGTGCCGCGGTCGATCGCGTCGAACCCACCGGCGTGCGCCAAGGCTTCCACCACCGGCCGGGAGACGGCGGCGCGGCGGAGGAAGTCGCCGACGTCCTTGAACGGTCGTTCGGCGCGGGCCTCGAGGATCGACCGGGTCTCGGCGTCCGAGATCCCGTGCACGTCCTGCAAGGCCAGCCGGATCCCGTAACGAGGGGGTCCGTCCGGCCCCGGAACCCCGGCGATCCCTTCGGGGGGGACCGTCTCGACGACGTATTCGGGCTCGGACGCGTTGACGTCGAGCGGGAGGATCGGGATGCCGTGGAGCCGGACGTCCTCGAGGATCAGCCGCCTCGGGTACATCCCGGGGTCGTGCGTGAGCACCCCCGCGAGGAAGTGCGCAGGGTAGTGGGTCTTCAGCCACGCGGACTGGTACGTCGGGACGGCGAAGGCCGCGGCGTGGGCCTTACAGAACCCGAAGCTCGCGAACTCGGCGACGTCGTCCCAGGTCCTCTCGGCGACCTCGTCGGGGACGCCCCGGGCCCTCGCCCGGCGCAGGAAGCCATCGCGCAACTTCGGGACCAGCTCGTCCTGGTCGAGGTGGCGACGGATGAAGTCGGCCTCGGTGAGCGTGTAGCCGGCGACCGCCGCGAGGGTCCGCATGACCTGCTCGTGATAGACGATCACGCCGAACGTCTCGCGGAGCGCCGGCCGGAGCGACGGGTGCGCGTAGACGGGGCGCTCCATGCCGTGTCGTCGCCGAAGGTAGGGGTTGATCATGTCCGACTTCACCGGGCCCGGCCGGAACAGCGAGATGTCGACGATCAGGTCCTCCCAGCGGGTGGGCTGGAGCTTCTGGAGGAGCTCGCGCTGCCCGGGGCTCTCGATCTGGAAGCACCCGAGCGTGTCGGAGGCTCGGATCAGCTCGAACGTGGGCTCGTCGTCGAGCGGGATGCCGTCGAGGTCGATCTTCACGTGCTCGGTGCGGGCGACCTCGTCCAGGCAGTGGCGCATCGACGAGAGCATCCGGACGCCCAACACGTCCAGCTTCAGATAGCCGAGGACCTCGACGTCGTCCTTGTCCGCCTGGATCACGCGATACCCCTGGAACGAACGCTCGAGCGGCACGCGGGTGGTGAGGTCGTCGTTCGAGAGCACGATGCCGGAGGGGTGGAGCGCGATGTGCCGCGGGAAGCCGTCGAGGCGCTCGGCGACCCGGAACAGCAGCTCGAGCTGCCCGGCGTTCAGGTTGGAGCCGACGAGCTCGGGCAGGCGCTCGATCGCGACGCGCAGGTCGCCGGCCCCGATGTGCGGGAAGGACTTGGCGACCACGTCGACCTCGGGCTCGGGCAGGCCGAGCGCCTTGCCGACCTCGCGGACGGCGGCGCGCGCCCGGTAGGTGTCGACCATCGCAACACACGCGCACCGGTCGTCGCCGTAGCGCGAGAGCACCATGTCGTAGACGTCCTGGCGGCGGGCCGACTCGACGTCGACGTCGATGTCGGGGAGCTCGTCGCGCATCGGGTTCATGAAGCGCTCGAACGCGAGGTCGTGCCGCACCGCGTCGACGTCGGAGATGCCGGTCAGGTAGCAGACGAGCGAGCCGGCGGCGCTGCCCCGGCACGCACACCGGATCCCCATCGCCCGCACGTCGGCGACGATGTCGGCGACCGTCAGGAAGTAGGCCGAGTAGCCGAGCCGGTGGATCATAGCGAGCTCGGCGTTCAGCCGGTCGCGCACGCGGGTGGTCGGCTTCATCCCCCGGTGGACGAGGCCGCGCCAGCATCGTTCGGCGAGCACGCTCGAGGCCGAGCGGCCGGGCGGCGTCGGGAAGTCGGGGAATCGCACCTTCCGCAGACCGAGGTCGAACGTGCAGGATTCGGCGATCTCGAGGCTCGCCGTCACGAGTTCCGAGCGCTCGGCGAAGAGCGCGCGCATCTCGACGGCCGGCTTCAGCCAGCCCTCGGCGTTGCGACGCGAAACGTTGGTCCGGTTGACCGGGACGAGCTCGCGCATGCACTCGAGCACGTCGGCGAGGAAGCCGTCGGAGGCGACGAGATATCGGACCGGGTTCGTCGCGACCGACCGGACCTCCGCTCGCTCGGCCAGGTGGAGCAGCGACCGGACCTGTCGGGTCGAGTCCTGCTCGAGACGGTGCTGGACGGCGACGAACAGCCGCTCCCCGAACGCCTCGCGGTAGGGGTCGAGCGCCGTTCGGGCGGCGTCCGGCCGACCGGCGAGCGCGAGCTCGCCCGGGGGCGACGACGGCCCGAGGAGGCCGATCAGGCCTCCGGCGTGCGCACAGATCTGCTCGGGGGTGAGCGAGGGGTCCCCGCGCTCCCCCGTCATGTGCGCATCGGTGATCAGCCGGCAGAGGTTGGCGTAGCCCGTCGCGTCGCGCGCGAGGACGACGACGCTGGCATCCGGTGGCCTCCGGCCGCCAGACGCTCGGGAGGCTACCGCTCGCCCGCTCGGTCTCGCTGCTCGAGCCCCCCGAACCCCCCGCGGGAGCGGCAGCGTCCCCGCCTCCCGGACGGTGAGCGCGGCGCCGAGGACCGGGCGGACGCCCTCGGACTCGCACGCGTCCACGAACCGCGCGGCG
>JBOGVL010000220.1:0-5084 GCA_050692535.1 Actinomycetota bacterium
CCCCCTCCGGAGGCCAATCGACGCCGCCGCTACGTCGCGAACTCCGGCACCTCGCCGACGTTCGACTTCTCGACCAGCCATTCCTGGTGGATCGCGTCGAGCGTCCCGGCCGCCTTGACTTCGGCGAGCGCCAGGTTCACGCATTCGACGAGCGGGCTGCCGCTCTCGAAGGCAAGCCCGAAGTACTCCTGCGCCCCCACCGTGGGGAACAACCCGACCACGACGCCGTCCTGCACCTCCTGGACGAAGGGGTCCGCCAGGTAGTACCCGGTCGGAGCGTCGACGACGATCGCGTCCACCTGGCCCGCGTTGAGGGCGGCGACGGTGTCCGGAACCGTGGTGTAACTGCCCGGCTCGGTGTTCGGCTGGATGTTCTCCACGATGTAGTCGTAGCTGGTGGTCCCGATGGGCGCGGCGATCACGTAGTCCTTGAGGTCCTCGATGCTCGTCGCGTCTGCGACCGGCGTTCCGGCCACGGCAACGAGTGCCTGCTGGACGTCGTAGTAGCTCTCGCTGAAGTCCACGGCCTCGTCCCGCTTCGCCGAGTAGGAGATCTGCTCGATCGCGAAGTCGTAGTCTTTCTCCCCGGGCTTGTAGGTCTGGTTGAACGGGACGACCGTCCAGTCCACCTGGTCGGCCGAGAAGCCGAGGGCCTCCGCGACGGCGTAGGCGGTCGCGGACTCGTACCCTTCGCCGGTGTACGGGTCGTTGAACTGCCAGTCGTGCTCGTCGGTCTCACCGCCCGAGAACCACGGCGAGAAGGCCGGGTTGTCGGTTCCGATCGTCAGCCTTCCGGAGCTCTTGAAGTCGGCGCTCCCTGCCTCGGCACAGCTCGCGGCCGTCTGCTCCCCGGTCGCGCCCGTCGCGCCGGTGGTGCCCGTCGTGCCGGTCTCCCCGGTCGGGCCCGTCCCGCCGAGGGTCGGGTCGTCCTCGGAGCAGGACGCCAGCAGCAGCCCGCACGTCGCGAGGATCACGAGCAACTTGCGCATCTGGAACCCCCTCGTTCAGGACGCAACGCGCCGTCCGGGCCCGGCTGGCGTCGGCGGAGCGTAGCACACGCCTTTTCCTACGCAGCCGCGCGTTCGATCGGCCTACTTGCGCGGCTCCCACGAGAAGTAGCGCACGGCGAGAACGAGTCCGACGACGCCCCAGGCGGCCACGATCAGCACGTCCTTCCACTCGAACGGCAGCGGCGACCCGTAGAACGAACCCAGGGTGGCCTCGGCGAAGTGCTTCACCGGGAAGATGTCGCCGACGGTCTTCATCCACTGGGGCGAGTCCTCCGTCAGCGGGATGAAGATCCCGGACAGGAACAACAACGGAAGGATGATCGCGTTCACGATCGGCGGCGACGCATCGGCGTTGGGGATGATCGCGGTCGTCGCCAGCCCGAGCGCCGAGAACGCCATCGCCCCGACGACGACGGTTGCCAGGAACTCGATGAGGTTCGCGCCGGTCGGCACGTCCGCGCCGTAGGCGATCACGCCGAACGCCGCCGTGAGCACGACGAGCAGGAGCGACACCAGCACAGCGTGGATCACGCGGCCCGAGAGATACGCCCACCCCGGCAGCGGCGTGCCTCTCGTCCGCTTGAGGATCCCCGCGTCGCGCGTGAACGTGACGCTGATCGCGAGGTTCGTGTAGGTGGCGGAGATCACCGCGAACGCGCCCATCGCGGCCACGTAGTAGCGGTCCTGCTCGATGAACACCCCCGGCACGACCTCGAGCGTTCCGCTCCCGAGGAGCGCCGTGAAGATGACCAGGAACATCAACGGGAACGCGAACGTGAAGAAGGCCGACGCCGGGTTGCGCCAGAAGGCGCGGTTGGTCGAACGGACCTGCGCCCCGAGGAGCGCCGCGTCGCTCAGTCGGCGCCCGCCCCTCCGCCGGTCAGCTCGAGGTACACGTCCTCGAGCGTCGGCCTGGTGACCTCGAGCGCGTCGAGCTCCACCCCGCGCTCGAGGGCCCATCCCGTGAGGTCGTGCAACGCCCGGGTGGGCTCGTCGGTCGCGAGCTCGTACCCGTCGCCGTCGCGGACGGCGACGCCCGCCGCGGCGGGGAGGTCGCCGGTGGCACCCGAGATCCGGAAGCGGATGAGGGTCCTCGCGACGTCCCGGCCGCCCAGGGTCGAGGGCGGCCCTTCCGCAACGATCGCGCCCTTCGCGATCACCGCCACGCGGTTGGCGAGGTGCTGGGCCTCGTCCATGTAGTGGGTCGTGAGGAAGACGGTCTTGCCCAGCGACGTCAGGTTCCGGACGATCTCCCAGGCGTTGCGCCGGGCTCCCGGGTCGAAGCCGGTGGTCGGCTCGTCGAGGAACAGGAGCTCGGGATCGCCCGCGAGCGCGATCGCGACGTCCAACCGCCGCTGCTGGCCGCCGGAGAGCTTGAGCACGCGGGCGTCCCGCTTCTCGGAGAGCCCGACGACGTCGATCACCTCGTCCACGTTCCGCGGCGATGGGTAGTAGCGGGCGTACAGGTCGACGGTCTCGCGAACGGTGAGGTACGGGTCGACGCCCGTGGACTGCAGCACGATGCCGATCCGCTTCCGCAGCTCGCGTTCGTGCCGCTCGGGGTCGTGGCCGAGGACCCGGACCTCCCCCGCGTCCCGGCGGCGGTACCCCTCGAGGATCTCCACCGTCGTCGTCTTGCCGGCGCCGTTCGGGCCGAGCAGGGCGAACACCTCCCCCGCCTCGACCGACAGGTCGATCCCGCGGACGGCCTCGACGTCGCCGTACGTCTTGCGGAGCGCGACGACCTCGATCGCGCTCACGCCGGCACGTACCCCCGTTCCTTGTCCACCACGTTCCTCAGCGGCCTCCCGGTGAGGTATCGCTGGAGATTCTCCACGAAGAGCACCACGACCGCCTCCCGCCATCCGGCGAAGTTGCCCGACACGTGCGGGGAGACGATCACGTTCGACATGTCCCACAGCGGGCTGTCCTGCGGCAATGGCTCTCGCTCGAACACGTCGAGCGCCGCCCCGGCGAGCCGGCCCTCCTCCAGCGCAAGGACGAGCGCGCGCTCGTCGACCGTGCTCCCGCGCCCGATGTTCACGAAGCGCGTCGACGGCCGCATCGCGGCGAACACCTCCTCGTCGAACCGCTGGCGCGTCTCCGGGGTGGCGGGGAGCGCGTTCACGACGACGTCCGCCCAGGCGCAGGCGTCCGCGAGGTCCTCGGAGCCGACCACGCGGGCGAAGACCGCGTCTCCGCCCCGTGCGGCGGTGCCGACGCCGCGTACGGTCATGCCGATCGCCTTGCAGGCCTTCCCGATCGCGCGTCCGATCGACCCGACCCCGACGACGAGGAGCCGCTTGCCCGCGAGCCGCTCGGTGTCGCGGTCGCTCCACTCGCGACGGCGCTGCCGCTCGAGCACGCCCGGGAGACCCTTCGAGAACGTCAACAGGAGCCCCAACACGTACTCGGCGATGGCGTCGTCGAACACGCCCCGGGCGTTCGTGAGCACCACGTGGCTGTCGACCAGGCCGGGGAAGAGCAGATCCTCCACGCCGGCCGAGGCGGCCTGGACCCACCGCAGATCAACGGCCCGTTCCCAGGTTGGCTCCAGGAGCCCCGAACGCGGACGCCACGCGAACAGGACGTCGGCGCCGGCGAGCGCCTCGGCGAGGTCCGACTCGGTGTCGGCGAAGGCGAGGTCGGCCACCTCCGCCACGACGCCGATCCCCGGCGGCGCCGCCTCGAGGGTCGCCCCCATCACGACGACGCGGCTCCTCCTCTCGGACGGAGCTTCGTGTCCCGGGCCCGTCACAGCGGCTGCCGTCCGATGAACCCCGTGTCCAGCTCGTGCCAGTAGGCGACCCGTTCCTCGCCCAGACGCCAGCAGAGCCACACTCGGCGGCCGTCACGCTCGCCGGGGAAGTCGACGAGCCCCGTCTCGGGGTCGCGCAGGACGACGTTCTCCTCCGCCAGCTGCTCGATCTCGGCCCGGAGCGTCGTCTGCGCCTCCCAGTACTCCCGCCCGCCCGACGCCCCGCCACCGTCGGCGGCGACCCGCTCCTTGACGAGCTCCGCGCCCCGAAGCAGTCGCTGGCGCGCATCGCGGATCCGTGGCAGGCGCTCACGCAGCTCGGGGAGCATCCGGTCGGCCTCCTCGACGGTGTACACGCGATCCTCCGGCATCGTCAGAGCCCCAGCACCGAGGGGAGCTCCGCCATCGACGTGATCCGCGCCCCCGGGGCATCCGGATATCGCTCGCGCCGGTCGATCAGCACGGGGAACATGCCGAGCTCGAGAGCGGGGTCGACGTCGAACTCGGGGTTGTCGCCGACGTACGCCGCGTCCGCCGCGCGGACGCCGGCCCGCTCGAGCGCGAGCTCGAAGATCCGCGGGTCGGGCTTCTCCAGGCCCTCGATGCCGGAGATCACCCGGACCTCGAAGTACGAGCGGACGCCGAGGCGCTCGAGGAGCCGCTCGAGCCACTCCTCGAAGTTCGAGACCACGCCGAGCGTGAGCTCGGCCGCGCGCAGCCGCTCGAGCACGGCCGGGACGTCGTCGAACAGCGCGTAGTTGGCCATGTCGGTGAACTCGCGATAGACGGTGTCGACCAGGCCGTTGGTATCGGGGATGCCGAGGTCACGGAGGAAGATCGTGTAGACGTCGTGCCAGAACCGTCGCGATCGTTCCGGCGACGTCGTCCACAGCTCGTTCTCCTGCGCAGCGGAGCGGAAGCGGTCGAACACGACGTGGATGCGGTCGCGGATCGTGTCGGGGTCGACCTCGTGGCCCTCGCGCCGGAGGATCGTCGCGAACAGCTCCGGAAAGGAGGGGTGCGGGTGGACGAGCGTCTCACCGGCGTCGAAGAACACGGCCGCGTACCGCATCGATCGTCAGTCGCCCGCCGCGGCGCGGGCACGGAGCCCGGCCCAGAGCCGGTCGACCTGGCCCTCGAGCTCCTCGACCGTCCCGTCGTTGTCGACGATCACGTCGGCGACGGCCGCTTTCTCCTCGAGCGGCGCCTGGGCCGCGATCCGCGCGCCGACCTGGTCCTCGGACATCGCCCGATCGCGGAGCAGGCGCTCGACCTGCACCTCCTCGGGGGCGGACACCACGACCAGCACCTCGAAT
>JBOGVL010000221.1:0-5070 GCA_050692535.1 Actinomycetota bacterium
CGTCCGGGATTCGCTCCCGGGCGAGGCGCGGCGCCGGTCCGCGGAGGATGCCCAGCAGGTGACTGAGACCGAGGTTTCCGCGGCCGGGCGCGCGCAGGATACGGAGGCGCAGCAGCCGGAGGAGCGCGAGCCCCGTTCGTTCCGCTCGGCGCTGCGGTCCGCGGAGATCGACTCCCGGCTCGCCGGGATGTTGGTGGCCCTCGCGATCATCTGGGTCGCGTTCCACTTCATGTCGGACGGGAAGTTCCTCACGCCGAGGAACCTGTGGTTCCTGTCGGTCCAGACCGCGACGGTAGCCATCGCCGCGACCGGCATGGTGCTGATCATCGTGACGCGCAACATCGACCTGTCAGTCGGCTCGATGATGGCCGCGATCGGCATGGTGATGGCGCTGCTCCAGACCGACTGGCTTCCCCGACTCATCGGCTTCGACCACTCGGCGACCTGGATCATCGCGCTGGCGGCCGGCCTCGTCACGGGTGCGGTGATCGGGGGGTTCCAGGGGGTCATCACCGCCTACGTCGGCGTCCCGTCGTTCATCGTCACGCTCGGCGGGCTCCTCGTGTGGCGAGGTGTCGCCTGGTGGTTGGCCAGCGGGCAGACGATCGCGCCGATGGATTCCAACTTCCAGCTGATCGGCGGCGGTTCCGAGGGAAACATCGGGGGGACCTGGAGCTGGATCGTCGGGCTCCTGGCCTGCCTCGGCATCGTCGTCCTGCAGATCACCAAACGGCGGCAGCGCGCCCGGTACGGGTTCAACCTCCGGCCGCTGTGGGCGGAGTTCACGATCGGCGTGGTCGGATGCGCCGCCGTGTTGGGGGCGATCGGGTTCATCAACCGCTACTACCTGCCGCCCGCGCTCGCCGAGCGACGGGGCGCCCCCGGCGCAACCATCTCGTACGGCCTCGCCTACCCGGTCCTGATCACGATCGGGGTGGCCGTCGTGATGACGTTCATCGCGACGCGACGGCGCTTCGGCCGCTACGTCTACGCGATCGGCGGCAACCCGGAGGCCGCCGACCTCGCCGGCATCAAGACGAAGCGGACCATCGTGAAGACGTTCGCGCTCATGGGCATGCTCGTCGGGCTCGCCGGAGCGGTCCAGGTCGCGCGGCTCAACGCCGCGGTGAGCAGCCTCGGGACGGGGATGGAGCTGAGCGTGATCGCGGCGGCGGTGATCGGAGGGACCTCGTTCACCGGCGGCGTGGGCACGATCGCCGGGGCCGTGCTCGGCGCGCTCGTCATGCAGTCGCTCGTATCGGGCATGGTCCTGATGGGGATCGAGGCGCCGCTCCAAGACATCGTCGTCGGGATCGTCCTCGTCTTCGCGGTGACCTTGGACACCATCGTCCGGCGAAGGGCCGCCCGGTGACCGATCGGACGGGGCCCCCGCTCGTCGAGCTGCGCGACATCCGCGTCGCGTTCGGCGGCGTGCACGCCGTCGACGGCGTTACCGTCGACCTGTTCGCCGGCGAGGTCGTCGGTCTGGTCGGCGGGAACGGCGCGGGCAAGACCACGCTGATCAGGACCCTCTCGGGAGCGCACCGGGCGGACTCCGGCGAGATCCTCATCAACGGCGAGCCGGTGACGATCGACACGCCTCGCGACGCGAAATTGCTCGGGGTCGAGACCATCTACCAGACGCTCGCGCTCGCGGACAACATCGACGCGCCCGGGAACGTGTTCCTGGGGCGCGAGATCACGACGCGCTTCGGGAACCTCGACAACGGCGCGATGGAGGACGCCACCCGCAAGCTCATGGGCCGGCTGAACCCCAGGTTCCAGAAGTTCGTGGCGCCCGCCGGGTATCTGTCGGGCGGTCAGCGCCAATCCGTCGCGATCGCCCGGGCCGTTCACTTCAATGCGCGGGTCCTCATCATGGACGAGCCGACCGCCGCGCTCGGCCCCGCCGAGACGAAGCAAGTCACGGAGCTGATCCGGCAGCTGCAGCAGGAGGGCATCGGGATCTTCCTCATCAGCCACGACATCCACGACGTCTTCGACCTGTCCGACCGGATCAGCGTGATGCTTCAGGGGAAGTTGGTCGGCACCGTCGACAAGGGCGAGGTGACGGTGGACGAGGTCTTGGCCATGATCATCCTGGGAAAGCGGCCCGGCGAGGTGACGCAGAAGGACATCGCCGAGCTCCACTAGCGGGCCGCTGCGCTGCCCCGATGCTCACGATCTCGATTCGCCGAGTCGGATGGTCTCGATCCTCGCCGGTCCGAGCTCGATCTCGCGGCCGTCGACCACCGCCGGAGCCGGGCGCGCCGCGGACGCGTTCCAGAGTCGCACCTCGACCGAGTCCTCGTGCCTTCGGACGGAGGACAGGGCGGCGTCGCCCGCGACGCCGAGGAGCGTGCCGGCTTCGGGGAGCGATCCCCCGCCGACGGCCCTCGCCGTCCGGAGCGGGAGCGCGAACCGCTCCCAGTCGCGGAGCACGTCATCGCCGGGCGCGGGGCGGACGCCGATCGCGAACTCGGTCGTCCCGATCATCTGCGCTCCCGGCGTGGGAACGCCCGGGCCGGCCGGCCACGGACGGGTGGCGATCGATTCGCGACTGATCGTCCCGACGCAGCGGAGCAGCGTGATCGCGAGCTCGCGGCCCGTCACCTCGTACTCGAAGACGCCCTCCTGCAGGACGGCGATCCCGCCGGCCACGACGACGCCTCGGGCGGGCCAGGTCTGCGAGGGCGCCTCGACGTTGCCGCCTTCCGATCGAAGACCCCGCGCAACCAGCTCGAACGGCGCTCCCGCGATCGAGCCCGTCGCCTCCTCGGCCAGACGGACGTGGAGCCGCAGCCGGTGGTCGGGACGCTCGTTCCGGATCTCGCCCTCGAGACGCAGGAACGCTTCGCCGCGCCGACGTTCCGCGCGGATCCGGACGTCGAGCCCGTTCCACCGGGCCCGCACGCGGTCGCCGTCGGCCTCCAACATCGACGGCGGCGCCGGCGTCCTGCCCGGCTCCGCGGGGCAGAAGTTGTAGAGGTCGCCGACGTCGGGCTCGTCGCGCAACGTGAACGCAACGCCGCCGCCGGTCTCGACCCAGCCGTCGCGCACCGCGATCTCGGTCGGCTCGCGACCGGGTTCGGGGGGACGCGGCTCTACGCGCCAGCCCAGCCCGGGGATCCCGTCGCGTTCGAACGGCGAGGGGTTGAACCGGAGCACGCCCGCGTCGTGCAGCCGCCGGCCGAGGGCCCGCAGTGCCTCGTCGGCGATCGACGCGCCGATCGCGTCCGCCTCCACATTCCGGGCGTCCACGTCGCGCGCCACGCGGTCGTGCGAGCAGCCGCACGCGGAGTCGTGAGCGCCGTTCCACAGGAGCAGCGTCCACGCGCGCTCGAGCCGTTTGGCCGGCCATGCGAAGCCTGGGACGAGCGCGGCCAGCGGCTCCGCGTAGCGTTCGATCAGCGCCTCGACCCTGCCGCGCTCCCGCTTCTGGTCGATACGCGCCGAGTACACGTTCGGAAGCAGATGCGCCCGGGCCGAGGACCGGAGCTCGCCGCGCCAGACCGGCAGGTCCGCCGGATCGTCCCGGTCGAGGTGATCCAGGAGGGACCCGACCCGGGCCGACATGCCGTCGAGCAGCGGCTCGGCCGCCGCGAGACGCTCCGGGAGCGACGCATCCGGGCCGGCGTGATCCGACCCCACGGTGATGAGCATCCGGTCGCCGGCAAGGAACGGCGCGACCTGGTCGACCTTCCTCCGCAGGGCGTCGGCGAGCGACGCCGCATCCTCGTACCGGCGAAGGTCGTGGCCGAGGGAGTAGCCGAACGCCAGGTACTCGGTCGTGACCCCACTGCCGTCGGGCGCCTCCCACCAGAAGGCCGACCGGTCGACGGCGCGCGGAACGCCGCGCCACACCACCGCGCGTTCAATCCCGGCCTGCCGCAGGATCTGCGGCATCTGGCCGATGTGTCCGAATTGGTCCGGGAGGTATCCGATCTCCGTCGCCGTGGCGAGCTCCCGCGCCCGGGCGAGACCCATCTCGAGGTTGCGGACGTGCGACTCCCCCGAGGTGAGGAACTCGTCCATCTGCGTGACCCACGGTCCGAGCGACAGTCTGCCCTCGGAGGCGAGGCGCCGCACGTCCGGCTCGCGCTCGGGACGCACCGCGAGGTAGTCGTCGACCATCGCGGTCTGCCCGTCCAGGTGGAAATGGGGGAAGCCTCGGTTCCCGAGGTCCAGGAGCGTGTCCATCATCGAAACGAGGCGCCCCAGGAACACGTCGAACGGCTCGTACCACTCACGGTCCCAATGCGTGTGCGGGACGAGGGTGATCCGTGACGGCCGCAAGTGGATCCGATCTCGTCGGCGGACGGCTAGCATGGCGTCATGTCGGACCGAGCGTCGAGCCCGCCCCGCGACGCCTCGGACCGCTCGCTCCGGGACGAGACCGTCAAGCACTACCTCGAGACCATCTACTACATCGACCAGGAGGGCGAGCGCGTCCGGCCCAGCCGGATCGCCGAGTGGATGGCGGTCAGCGCCCCGACCGTGAGCACCACGCTCCGGAGCCTCGAGAAGGACGGCTGGATCAGGATCGGCGCCGACCGCAGCGCGGGGCTCACCCCGAAGGGACGACGACTCGCCCAGGAGATCGTGCGCGCGCACCGCCTCGTCGAGCGCTGGCTCACCGATCGCCTGGGGCTCGACTGGGCGAGCGCCGACATGGAGGCGCAGCGGCTCGCCCCCGCGTTCTCGGGCGACATGGCGGATCGCCTCGACGAGCACCTCGGGGGCCCGACGACGTGCCCCCACGGCAACGTCATCCCCGGCCGGACGGCGCCCTACGGCCCCCTGATCCCGCTCCCCGATCTGGAGCCCGGCACCCTCGCGACGGTCCGCCGGATCTCCGAGGTCGCGGAGCACGACGCGCCCGACCTCCTCCGCCTGCTGGACGCGTCCGGGCTCGTGACGGGCCGACGCGTGCGGGTCAGCCGGACGCGGGCGGCGGCCGGTGCGATCTCGGTCCAGGTCGGCCGGCGGACGATCGCGCTGGCAACCCCGGTCGCGCGGTCCATCTGGGTCGAGCCCGAGCCTTCGTCGAACGGGCGCGCCGTCCCGCAC
>JBOGVL010000222.1:0-5052 GCA_050692535.1 Actinomycetota bacterium
TCGCATCGGGCTAGCCCTTCGGCTCCAGCCGGCGGCGCACCGGCGGACTCTCGAGCTCTCGGAGCGCGTCGCGAGCGATCCATCGTGCGGCGGGAGCGTCGATCAGCTCGATCCGCCGGCCCGTCTCGATCGCCCGAGCATGCAGGCGCGGACTCCGTTTGCCGATCTGCCGGAGCGCCCAGGAGACCGCCTTCTTGACGTAGTTCCGGTCGTCGGTCGCCCCGGCGCGGATCAGCGGAAGGAGCTCCTCGAAGCGCCGGTCGGGCGCGTCCTTCCGGTGGACCGCCGCCGTCGCCATCAGCGCGAACCCGGCCCGCCGCACGAACACCTCCTCGCGGGTCGACCACTCGGCCGCCATCGCGAACGCGAACGGCGTTCGGTCGAAGAGGTTCCCGCACGCCTGATCGCACAGGTCCCACGAGTCGAAGTCGCCGGCCCAGGCCTCCATCTGCGCCTCGTCGACCTCGGCCGGGTCGTCCACGATCGTTGCCAGGATGCGGGCCTCGTGGACCCCGGAGTCCCAGAGGGCGGCCGCGAGGTCGTGGTCTCGGCCCAGCGTTCGCGCCAACGCGCGGAGCCGGGTCACGCTGATCCCGAGCGCCGATTCCGTGTTGATGCCGAACCGAGCCATGCCGGGGAGCTGCGCCGGGTCGCCCATGCCCCGGAGGGTGGTCAGCACCGCGAGCGACCGGTCGATCTCGTCCCCCCCTTCGGAGCTCGAGGGTGAACGCTACGAAGGACGGCCCGGCTTCCGCCCGTCGCCGAGCTGCGGCTCGCCCGGGCGGTCGACGTCGTAGGCCTCGCGCCGACGGCGGGAGTCGTCGATCCGCACCTCGACCTCGCGTTGGAACTCGCGCATCCGGCGTTTGGCGTACCAGACGCCGATCCAGCCCATCAGCACGATCGCTAGGACCAGCGAGAGGACGAGGATCAGGGTCACCTTGAGGACGGCGCCGAGGATGCCTGCGGCGGCAGCGATCAGCAACAGGACGAGGATGAAGACGACCACGCACCCATCCTACGGGCGCGCCGCGCGAACGATGCGCCCCGCGAGCGCGCCGGGCCGCTGCAACGGGAGATCGTGGATCCCGTCGATCCACTCGAACCGGACCGGGACGCCGATCGCCCGGACCTCGTTCGCCGCCCGACGCTTCTCGTCGACGAACCCGGCCGAGTCCGGGACGCCGGGTGCCGAACGGACCGCGAGCACCAGGGTCGGCACCCGCACCCGGCGGAGCAGGCCGAGCGTGTCCTGCTCCCACAGGGCACGAAGGATTCGCAGATGGTTCGCGCGGGAGAGTCGCGGGTGGATCCGCCCCCGTGGGTCGACACGCATCAGCGAGAGGATCACGGCCTCCACGGCCGGCGTGACCTCGACGAACCGCCCGAGATGCGCGCGGGCCTGTCCGATGAACTGGCCGACGGGCATCCCGGCGATCGGGGGCGGGGCGAGCGCCTCGCGCGCCGTCGGCCAGTCGAACCGGTCGCGGAGGTTGACGAACCCACCGTCCACGAGCACGATCCCCCGCACCGAGCGCGGCCGGCGGACCGCGAGCTCCAGCGCGACGTTCGCGCCCCACGAGTGGCCGACGACGACCGGCCGGCGGAGGCCGAGCGCGCGCACCACGGCCGCCGCGTCCGCGCTCGTCCGGTCGAACCGGTACCCGCTGCCCGGCTTTCCCGAGCGGCCGTGGCCACGTTGGTCGAACGCCACCGAGCGAATCCCCGCCCGTCGGAGCCGCGGGGCGACGAGATCCCAGATGTGCGAGGACGAGGCGAGGCCGTGCAGCAGCAGCGCGGCCTCGCCGTCCGCGGGCCATTCACGGACGTCGAGTCAAACTCCGTCGCTCAGCACGGATCGCTCGATCACGAGCAGCAGGGTATCCGCGTTCGCCCGACGGGCGTATCCTGCGGCCCGTCCGAACCGAAGGAGGGGCCGTGTACGGAACCGTGGCGCGGATGAAGGTCAAGAAGGAGAATCTCGAGGCGTTACGGGCGTGGTCCAACGAGGCCGAGACGCGCGAGGTGCCCGGTTTTCGCTCCGCGCACGTGCTGATCCCCGACCAGTGGAACGACGAGGTACTCGTCGCCGTGATGTTCGACGACAAAGCTTCGTACGACAAGAACGCGGACGCTCCCGAGCAGCACGAGTCCTACCTCACGATGCGCGCCCTGCTCGAGGCCGACCCGGAGTGGACCGACGGGGAATGGATGGAGGCCTAACCTCCGGTCTTCTCCGTTCCGCCGGCGCGCGTTAGTCTGAACCGCTGTTCAGACTCGCCGACCGAGGCCAAACGAGGCCACGACGAGGCCAGGACGAGAGAGGAAGGAAGAGCGGTGGCGGACGCGCTGCAGAACTACGTCGACGGGAAGTGGGTGGATGCGGCCGACGGGGAGCGGTTCGACGTCTTCAATCCGGCAACGGGTGAGGTGATCGCCACCGCGCCGCACTCGAAGGCCCCGGACGTGGACGCGGCCGTCGCCTCCGCCCGACGGACCTTCGACGAGGGGAACTGGTGGCCGGGCACGGCGGCCCGCGACCGCGGCCGGATCCTCCTTCGTTCGGCCGAGATCATCCGACGCGAGCAGGAGCGCCTGGCGCGGCTCGAGTCGCTCGACTCGGGCAAGCCGATCGGCGACGCCCGCGAGGACGTCTCCGAGGTCGCGTTCATGTTCGAGTACTACGGCGGCTGGGCCACGAAGATCGAGGGCGACGTCCAGCAGCTCTCGCGGGACGCGATGTTCATGGTGTGGAAGGAGCCGGTGGGGGTCGCCGTCGGCATCACGCCGTGGAACTACCCCCTGATGATGGCGGTGCAGAAGCTCGCGCCCGCGATCGCCGCGGGGTGCACGTTCATCCTGAAGCCACCGGAGCAGACGCCCCTCACCTGCCTGGAGCTGCCGAACATCCTCGAGGAGGCCGGCCTGCCGAGCGGTGTCCTCCAGGTCCTCACGGGCTACGGGGAGACCGCCGGGGCGCCGCTCGTGGCGCATCCCGGCGTCGACAAGGTGGGCTTCACTGGGTCGAAGGAGGTCGGCAAGATCATCATGCGCTCGGGCGCGGACACGCTGAAGCGCGTGACGCTCGAGCTCGGCGGCAAGTCGCCGAACATCGTCTTCGCCGACGCGGACTTCGACCTCGCGGTGGAGGGGTCGTGCAACGGCGTGTTCTGGAACCAGGGCGAGATCTGTTCGGCCGGCACGCGCGTGTTCGTCGACCGCCCGATCTACGACGACGCGCTCAATGCGTTCGTCGATCACGCGAGGTCCGTCCGCCTCGGCGACGGCCTCGACGAGGAGACGACGATGGGCCCGCTCGTCAGCAAGGAGCAGCAGGAACGCGTGGAGCGCTACATCGAGATCGGCCGGGGAGAGGCGACCGTCGCGGCCCAGGGCACGCCTCCGAGCGACCCGCGCCTGGCCAACGGGTACTTCGTTCCGCCCACGATCCTTGCCGACGTCGCGAACACCGACCGCGTCGCCCGCGAGGAGATCTTCGGGCCGGTGATGTCGGTGATCCCGTTCGGGAGCGTCGAGGACGTCGTCGAGATGGCCAACGACAACGAGTACGGGCTGGCCGCCGCCGTCTGGACCCGGGACGTCAAGAAGGCGCTCAAGACCGCACAGGCGCTCCGCGCGGGCATCGTCTGGATCAACGACACGCAGCCGGCGCCGACCGAGATGCCCTGGGGCGGCTACAAGCAGTCCGGGATCGGCCGCGAGCTCGGCAAGGACGGCGTCGAGGACTTTCTCGAGAAGAAGTCCGTCTACGTGAACCTCGCCTGATCGGCGGCCGTCGCCGAGTTGAACGGCCGTGCAGGGCTCGGGGTGGGTCGTGTATCGTCGCCCGTGCCATGGCGGGAGGAGAGGTCCAGCTCGTCGACCTGGTGAAGCGGTTCTCCGAGGTGACCGCGGTTGCCGGGATCAATCTCGACATGCCCTCCGGCGAGTTCTTCTCGCTCCTCGGCCCGTCGGGCTGCGGCAAGACCACCACGCTCCGGATGATCGCCGGCTTCGAGCGCCCGGACGAGGGCCAGATCCTCCTGGACGGCGTCGACATGGCGCAGACGCCGCCGCACAAGCGGAACGTCAACACCGTCTTCCAGAACTACGCACTGTTCCCGCACCTCACGGTGGCCGAGAACGTCGGGTTCGGGCTCCGCTACAAGGACGCGACCAAGCAAGAGGCGAAGACGCGCGTCGCGGAAGCGCTGGCACTCGTCCGACTCGAGGGCTTCGGGCAGCGGCGGCCGTCGCAGCTCTCGGGCGGGCAGCAGCAGCGCGTGGCGCTTGCCCGGGCGCTCGTCCTCAACCCCGCGGTGCTGCTGCTGGACGAGCCGCTCGGAGCGCTGGACGCCAAGCTCCGCAAGGCGCTGCAGATCGAGCTGAAGTCCCTCCAGGAGGAGATCGGGATCACGTTCATCTACGTCACCCACGACCAGGAGGAGGCGCTCACGATGTCCGACCGCCTGGCCGTGATGAGCAACGGCCGCGTCGAACAGGTCGGCACCCCGTCCGAGGTCTACGAGGAACCGGCGACCGCGTACGTCGCCGACTTCCTGGGGGTGTCGAACCTCATGGACGGGCGATGCGATGGCGCCGACCCGTCCGGGCGTGCGCGGCTCCGCCTGGGCGAGTTCGAGCTCCTGGCCGCCCGGGGCGAGACCGACCTTCGTGGCGACGTGAAGGCGACGATCCGTCCGGAGCGGATCCGGCTCGAACGGCATGGCTCGACGGGGGAGAACCGGATCCCGGGGATGATCGAACGGGTCGTGTACGTCGGGTCGACCCTGCAGGTCATCGTGCACCTGCCCTCGGGCCAGACCGTTCAGGCGTGGGTGCACAACGAGGGCGAGGTCCTGCCGTACGAGCAGGGAGCGACGGTGTCGGTGCACCTGCCGGTGGATGCCCTTCGCGTCCTTCCCGACACCGGGGTCGCACCCGCCGAATCGTTGGTCGACGTGGCCGCGGAGTGAGTCGCCCCCGTCCCCGTGCCTAGAGCTCGGCGTTGGCGGCCGGCGCCGAGAGCTCCTCGCCCCGGCTCCCGCTGAT
>JBOGVL010000223.1:0-5025 GCA_050692535.1 Actinomycetota bacterium
CTTCCTGCACGACGCCGCCGTGGTCGAGCGCGGGCCCGACGGCAAGGTGGAGATCAGCGAGCGGACCAAGCAGCACGGCGCGGCGTTCGGCGCGATGGTCGGCGGTGCGGTCGGCCTGCTCGTCGTCGTCCTTCCCCCCGTCGGTCTGGCCGCGGTGGCGGGGGGAGCGGCCGTCGGCGGGGCGGCGGGTGCGGCCGGTTCTCACATCGGCCGCGGTCTGTCCGAGCACGACGTGAAGGAGCTCGGGTCGTTCCTGGCCAAGGGCGAGGTCGCGCTCCTGGCGATCACCGACAAGGAGTCCGAGGCCACGGTGCTCGACGCCATGGGCGCCGCCCACGAGACGGTCAGCACGACCTCGAAGGTCTCGAGGGAGTCGCTCGAGCAGGTGGTCGAGGAGGCCCGGCAGGCCGAACAGGCCGCGCCGGACTCCTAACCCCGGTCTCCGTCAGGCCGTCGAGGTACGCCCCGGCATCTGCCCGCGGTTCGCGTACGCGCTCCCGTAGTGGCCGAGATCGAGGAACACGGCGATGACGAGCCAGAACCAGTCGAAGCCGTGCACGCCGACGGGCGGCGCGTCCAGGAGCACCCACATGAGTGTCGTGAACGGAAGGAAGAGGAGCCCGAGCAGGGGGAAGATCCACGTCTCGAACACCGCGTCGACGTAGGTGGGACGAGCGATCCAGATGATCAGGAACACCAGCCGCGGCGCGAACGCCGACATCAGAGCAAGCAGGCAGCCCATCCGCCCTCCCTCGGTTGACCTTCGGCGAACCCTACACCGTTCCGACCAGCCGGTCTGACGGGCCTGGAAGTCGGTCCCGTCCTTTCATGGACGCGAGCGGCCCCTCCGATGAGGGGCCGCTCGGTCGCCGCCGGTCGACTCACGTGATGTCGCGCCGTTGCATCAACGCCCCGCCGGTGACGGTCGCCACGAGCGCGTACCCGGCCAGCACGGCCGCGGCGATCCCGGGCGCGAGCAGGCCGATCCCGTCGATGCCGGCGACCGCGTACCCGGCCGCGCCGGGGAAGTACCTCGCGATGTCCGGGACGAGGCCCGAGAGGAATCCCTCGCCGACGATCATCCAGATCAACGCTCCGGCGATCGCGGCCACCTGATGCCGGACCGCCAGGCCGAGCCCGACGCCGATGCCCGTCCACAGGATCGTCGTGAGGAGCAGGCGGCCGACGACCTCGGCCATCGCGCTCGCCGACCAGCTCACGACGACGCCCTCGGCCATCAGCATCGGCACGCCGATCGCGAGCGCGAGCGCTGTCGACGCCACCACGAACACGGCGCCCCCGGTGGCGACGGTGACGAGCTTGGCGGCGAGCACCCGTCCCCGGTGAGGGCTGGCGAGGAGCGTCGGCACGATCGAGCCGTTGCGGAACTCGTCGGTGAACGAGCGGATCCCGAGGAGCAGCGCGAAGAGCGGCACGATCAGGAGCGGGACGGACAGGAACGCCTGATTGGCGACCGGCTGCGCGAGGTCGAGGGCGTTCTGCCCGGTGATCGTCCCCACCACGCCGAAGGCGGTGAACGCGAGCAACCCGAGGAGCATCGCGAAGGCGCTCCGGGTGCTCGTGAGCTTGCGGAACTCCGAGGCGATCTGGTTCCTCATCGTGCCTCCTCCTCCGTGAGCTCGAGGAACGCGTCCTCGAGGGTCGTCTGCTCCTCGGCCAATCCGAGAACGGGGATGCCGGCCCGGAAGGCGAGCATCCCGATCTGCGCGGCGTCGGCCCCGGACACCAGCAGCTCGTCGGCGCTCGTCTCTCGGACCCGCAGGCCCCGATCGCGCAGGAGCGCGGCCATCCGCACGGCCGCGGTCGTCGTGAGCCGGAGCTCGTGCGAACCGTTCGTGAGCTCGTGCACGGGCGCCTGTCGAACCAGCCGGCCTTGGTTGATCACGATCACCTCGTCCGCGAGCTGCGCCATCTCCGTCAGCCCGTGGCTCGAGACGAGCACGGCGTTCCCGTCCGCCGCGAACCGCCGCAGCAGGTCGCGGAGCCACCGGATCCCCTGCGGGTCGAGGCCGTTGGCCGGTTCGTCGAGGATCAACACCCGGGGTTCGCCGAGCAGCGCCGCGCCGAGCGCGAGCCGCTGGCGCATCCCGAGCGAGTACTTGCCGGCGTTGCGTCGCGCCGCCGTGGAGAGCCCGACCTGTTCGAGCACCTCGTCGACTCTGTGCTGGTCGATGCCCGAGGCCGAGGCGAGCACGCGGAGGTGGTTCCGGCCGCTGCGCAGCGGGTTGAAGCTCTGCGTCTCGAGCACCGCGCCGACCGTTCGGGCCGGCTCGGGGAGGCTCCGATAGGGCATCCCGAGCACGGTCGACGTTCCCTCGGTCGGCGCGACCAGCCCGAGGACGATCCGGAGCGTGGTGCTCTTCCCGGCGCCGTTCGGTCCGAGGAACCCCGTCACCACGCCCGGCCGTACCTCGAAGCCGAGGTCGTCGACCGCCGTGATCGTTCCGAAGCGCTTCGTGAGGCCGCGAACCGAGATCGCCGGAGACCCGAGCGGCTCGCGATCGGTCACCGGCGGCGCTTCCGTCGTCATTCGCGTTGCCATCGCCGTTCCCCTTTCACTGGTTTCGCACCGCCGACGCTAGGGAGCGGCCGCCGTCGCGGCGTCGGTCTGCGGAGCGAAACGGAAGGTCGTCCGGGGGGAGGAGGGCGTCGTCCCGCGGGATGAGGTCCGGCTCAGGCGCCGGGCTGGACGAGGCCCGACTCGTACGCCAGAACCACGGCCTGCGCCCGGTCCCGCAGCCGAAGCTTGTGGAGCACGCGCCCGACGTGGGTCTTCACGGTCGTCTCGGCCACGTAGAGGGAGCCGGCGATCTCGGTGTTCGAGAGCCCGCGGGCCATCAGGACGAGCACCTCCCGTTCGCGCTCGGTGAGCTCCGCGAGCTCGGTGGGCGCGGCCGAGGGCGCCCGCCTGGCGAACTCCTCGATCAGCCGTCGCGTCACCGAGGGCGCGAGCAGTGCCTCGCCGGACGCGACGACCCGGACGGCGGCGACGAGCTCCTCGGGCGGGCGGTCCTTCAACAGGAAGCCGCTCGCACCGGCGCGCAGGGCCTCGTAGACGTACTCGTCGAGGTCGAACGTCGTGAGGATCAGTACCCGCGCCGGCGGGTCGACGGCCGTGAGGCGGCGGGTGGCCTCGATCCCGTCCATGGTCGGCATCCGCACGTCCATCACCACGACGGCGGGCGCGAGTCGTTCGAACTGGCGCACCGCGTCGGCGCCGTCGATCGCCTCGCCGACCACCTCGATGTCCTCCTGTGCGTCAAGGATCATCCGGAAGCCGGTTCGCATGAGCGCCTGATCGTCGGCGACGAGGACCCGGATCGGCCCGTCGCTCATCCCGGCGTCTCCCCGTCCGAAGGCAAACGCGCCCGGACGAGGAAGCCGCCGCCCGGCCGCAACCCGGCATCCAGCGTGCCGCCGAACAGCTGCACCCGCTCGCGCATCCCGATCAGGCCGTGGCCGCCGGCGCCGACGTCCTCGTTCGGAGGACCCTGGCCGTCGTCGGCGATCTCGAGCTCGAACGCGTCTGGCTCGTAGCGCAGGAGTACGCGCGCGCTCGCGCCGCCGGCATGCTTGAGCGTGTTCGTGAGCGCCTCCTGCACGATCCGATACGCGGAAAGGTCGACGCCGGGCGGGAGCGGGCGTGGGGTCCCCTCGACGATCGTCTCGACGGGGAGTCCCGTGGCCCGCATGCCGTCGAGCAGCTCGTCCAGGTGCGCGAGCCCGGGCTGCGGGGCGCGGCCGTTCTGGCCGTCCTCCGCCTTCAGGATCTCCAGCAGGCGCCGCATCTCTGCGAGGCCGGTCCTGCCCGATGCCTCGATCTGGCGAAGCGCCTCGCTCGCCGCGTCCGGGTCCCGATCGCCCACGGCACGAGCCGCGCCGGCCTGCACGACCATCACGCTCATGTGGTGGGCGACGACGTCGTGCAGCTCGCGCGCGATGCGTGCGCGCTCGGCGGCGACGGCCTCGCGCGTGGCGAGGTCCCGGTCGCGGACGATCCGCCGACGGCGATTGAACGTCATGCGCCCCAGCGCGATCGGGATGCCCGCCGTCACGGTCATCCCGGCCAGGATCTCCACCAAGTTGAAACCCAGCCGGTCGACCGGCCTCCCGACCGTGAACATCGCGATCGAGGTCACGACGGCGACGGGCAGCAGGACCGGCACCAGGCCGCGGCGTTCGCGATACGCGGCGGCCGTATAGAGCGCGATCACGAGCGGAAGGATCTGCGTGGGGTCGTAACCGAGGAACGAGAACGACGCGACGGCCGCGCCGACGATCGCGGCGACGACGAGCGGGGCGCGGCGTCGCCACGCGAGCGGCACGGTCGCCGCGAGCACGAGGAGGGCGCCGATCGGTTCCACGTCGCGCGCGTGGGGCGAGGGGACGAGCACGAACGCGGCGAGGCCGGAGGCCGCCAGCGCGAACGCGAGGAGCCCGTCCCAGATCCGGTGATCGACCCTCCGGAGGCGATCCCACGTCCCGCCGTCCACGGGGGAAACGTACCCGCGAGCGCGCGGGGCGTCGTCATCCTGGGGAAGGACGGTGGACTAGGCCGGTTCGACGCCGAGGACCTTGCCGAGCTGCTCGAGCATCGTTCGTTCGCCCTGGCTGACCTGTTCCGCTCCGAACCCCATGAACCCGCCCTCCTTGGCGGCGTCGGCCGACGCCTTCGCGGCCGCGATGAGCCAGACGCGGAACCCGGCGGCCTCCTCCGGCGTGGCCTTCGCGCTCACGATCTCGTTGGCCGCCCGCAGCTCGTCGAGGACCTCTTGGCCGGCCGTCGCCCCCCTCGGCTTGAAGTCCTTCAGTGGGTTCTGGCGCTGCTGCGTGAGGGCCATCGCGTCCTGAGAAAGCGCCACCAGGAGCTCCTCGTCGCTCCCGGGGGAGGCGACGGCTCTGAGCGACGCCATGGTTTCCTTGGTGGCCTCGATCGGTCCTCCCGGGTCGGCGAGCGTGATCGCCAGGCCCGCGACCAACGGTGCCCGTCGTAGCGTCGCCCAC
>JBOGVL010000224.1:0-5009 GCA_050692535.1 Actinomycetota bacterium
GAGCTGGGACGCCGTCCTCGGCAACCTGAAGTCGCTCCTCGAACGATAGGCGTCGGCAACCCGCCGGCAACAACGATCTTCACCCGTCGACCCGAGGAGGAGGATCCGGCATGGCACAGACTCGGACCAACCGGGCACCGCGGGAAGGCCCCGTCGGGCCGCTCGTCGTTTCCGAGGCCAATCCGCGTTACTTCACCCTGGCGGACGACCCTGAGGGGCGAGCCGTGTACCTGGCCGGGTCGCACATCTGGCACAACCTTCAGGATGGGATCGGACCGGGCGAGGCCTGCAGCGACGTGCCCGAGCGGATGGACTTCGACGAGTACCTCGAGTTCCTCCGGGTGCGCGGCCACAACTTCATCCGCCTCTGGCGGTGGGAGCAGTTCCGCTCGTACACGGCCGCAGCCGACTACCACCTCTGCATGGTGCCCCAGCCGTGGGCGCGGACCGGCCCCGGGGAGGCGAGCGACGGGAAGCCGAAGTTCGACCTCGGCCGGTTCGACGACGCGTTCTTCGATCGGCTGCGCGAGCGCCTGATCGCGGCGGGCGACCGAGGGATGTACGTCGCGGTGATGCTGTTCGAGGGGTGGGGGATTCACCTCAGCACGGCGCCGCTCCACGTCGAGGGTCACCCGTTCCATGCGAGGAACAACGTGAGCGGGGTCGGGATCGAATCGATCCTGGACTACCAGGTCCTGCCGCTCGAGCCTCGCGTCCAGGAGCTCCAGCGGGCCTACATCCGGCACGTGATCGACACGGTCCACGACCTGCCGAACGTGCTGTGGGAGGTGGCGAACGAGTCCTCGGGGGGCGGGAGGGTCGACCTGGACTTCGCCAAGTACCTCGGGCAGGACAGCGTGCCCGAGTGGGGAGACTCGACCGAGTGGCAGTACTGGGTGATCGACACGGTGAAGCGCCACGAGGAGGAGATGGGCTACGAGCCGCACCCGATGGGGATGACGATGCAGTTCCCCGTTCCCGACCAGACCAAGGTGAACGATCCGCTGTTCGCCAGCCGCGCCGAATGGGTCTCGCCGGGGTTCGAGGAGCCGGGTTGGTTCCCCGGCAACCCCGAGATCCCGGCCTCCGGCTGGTTCGCGGATCCCCCCGCCGCGGACGGGAGGAAGGTCGTCATCGCCGACACGGATCACTTCGCGCCGGGGGGAGGGGACGCACTCTGGGCCTGGAAGACCTTCCTGCGGGGTCACCACCCGATCCTGATGGACTTCGGGATCCTCGGAGGCGTGAACCCACCGGATCCGAAGGCGGGCGGTCCACTGTCCTTCGAGACCTTCGAGCCCGCGCGGTTCGCGATGGGCGACACGGTTCGATACGCCGAACGGATGCGGCTGATCGAGATGGAGCCTCGCGAGGATCTCAGCTCGACCGGCTACCTGCTGGCGAACCCCGGCGTGGAGTATCTCGCCCTCCAACCCGAACCGGCCCAGGCGTTCACGGTGACACTGGAACCCGGCACCTACGCGGTGGAATGGTTCGGTGTCGACGGCCGCGAGACCGTGGAGGCGGCCGAGGTGACGGCCGGGGAGGCGGGTCCGATGCGATTCGAGCCCCCGTTCGTGGGCGGTCCCGGCGTCGTGTATCTGAAGGCGGCGTGAGATCGAGGATGTTCGAATAGCCCGTCTCCCTCCAGCTCCTTCATCTCAGCGCTCCGTGGCGGCGCCTCGAGGACGCGCTCGAGCTCGCGCTGGATCGCACGGATCAGTTTCGACCTCGCCCTCCAGCGCGGTGGACGTCGTGCTCGGCGACGTGTTCCAGTACCCGGACTGCGAAGGGGCGCGATGAAGGCGATCGTCCAGAACCGGTACGGGTCACCCGACGTCCTGGAGCTCCGCGAGGTCGACGAGCCGGTGGCCGCGGACGATCGGGTGCTGGTCCGGGTTCGCGCCGCGTCGGTCCATGCCGATGTCTGGCATGTCATGAGAGGCGAGCCGTACGTCCTCAGGATCATGGGCGCCGGGCTGCGCACGCCGAAGAACCTCGTTCCGGGCACGGATCTGGCCGGCCACGTCGAGTCGGTCGGAACGAAGGTGACGCGGTTCCGGCCGGGCGATGAGGTCTTCGGTCAGAGCATCGGTGCCAATTTGTGGCGCAACGGCGGCACCTATGCCGAGCATGCGGCCGCTCCGGAAGCCAGGCTCGAGTTGAAGCCGGCCAACCTCACGTTCGAACAGGCCGCGGCCGTGCCCACCTCCGGACCCATCGCGGTCCAGGGTCTCCGCGATGAGGGACGGATCCAAGCGGGACAGAAGGTCTTGATCAACGGCGCCGGTGGGGCGGTCGGGACGTTCGCGGTGCAGCTCGCGAAAGCGTACGGAGCGCACGTGATCGGCGTGGACGCCACCGGGAAGCTCGACATGCTGCGGTCGATCGGCGCCGACCGGGTCGTCGATTACACGCAGGAGGACTTCACCCGGAGCGGCGAGCGCTACGACGTCATCCTCGACATCGCGGGGAACCATCCGTGGCCGGCCGTCAGACGCGCGGTGACTCCCGAGGGGACGTTCGTCCTGATCGGACACGATCGCTACGGAGCTTCCGGCCATCGTTGGTTCGGGAGCCTGGGTCGCTTCGCCAAGCTGCTCGTGATTGCACCCTTCGTGAGCCAGCTGCATCCTTTCCGCGGCGCCAAGGACCCCGGAGACCGCTTGGTCGTCTTGAAGGAACTCATCGAAGCCGGAAAGGTCACGCCGGTGATCGACCGGACGTTCCCGCTCAGCGAGGTTCCCGACGCGATGCGCTACCTGGAGTCAGGGCAGGCGCGAGGGAAGGTCGTCATCACCGTTGGAGGCTGACGAAACCTTGGGTGCAGGGCAGGAGTCTACCGGCCGAGGGTTGATCCCGAGCCGTTGATGCCGTCCCACCTGCTCGACGCGGAGGTCGTGGTCGCGGGCGGTGGGCCGGGCGGGATCGGCGCTGCCGTCGCCACGGCCCGAGCGGGCCTGTCGACGGTCCTCCTGGAGGGGCATGGTTTCCTCGGAGGCAGCCGGACCGCGGCGGCGGTCGATACGTCGTACGGCTTCTGGGCGCCGGGCCAGGCTGCCCGACAGGTCGTCGGCGGCGTCGGGTTCGAGATCATGCGGGCGCTGTTGGACCAGGGTCATGCGTTCGAGCGGCCGAACACCTACGGAGCCGGTCCTGGGATCACCTACGACATCGAGCGGCTGAAGGTGTTGCTCGACCGGATCGTCATCGAGGCCGGCGCGGACGTCCTCTTCCACGTGATCGTGACGGGGGCGCGGGTGGAGGAGGGTGGGTGGACCCTCGAGATGGCCCACCGCGCGTCCGGCTCGTGGACCGGTCGGTGCCGCTACCTGATCGACGCGACGGGTGACGCGGTGGTCGCTGCCCGGGCCGGAGCGCCGGTCGCGGTGGCGGCCGTCGAGGGACGTGTCCAGAGCCTGACCACGATCTTCTTCATCGCGGGTGTCGACGTCGATCGATGCCTGGCCGTGCCGCACGACGAACGGACCCGACTGGCGGCGGAGGCCGATCGCTCGGGCGCGTACCGACTGCCGCGACACGATGGCTCGATCCATCGGACCCCGCACCCTGGGGTCGTCCAGGTGAATTGGGTGCGGGTGCCCAACGTGGACGCCACCGACCCGCGCGCGCTGGCCGCGGCGGAGATCGAGGGTCGCCGGCAGGCCTTCGAGTACCTGCGGTTCTTCCGGGACCGGCTGCCGGGCTGCGAGGAAGCCCACATCTCCGGCCTCGGGCAGCAGATCGGCGTCCGAGAGACGCGCCGGATCCACGGGCGGTTCGTGCTGGACGTGGAACAGATCCTCCGCGGCGAGAAGCCCGAGGACACGATCGCTCTCTGCGCCGCCCCGGTGGAGGATCACACGCCGGATTCGGAGACGCGGTGGGTGTCCGTTGGCGGCGACGGCGTCTACGGGATCCCGTACCGATGTCTGATCCCCGAGCGCGTCGAGCGGCTGCTCGTCGTGGGAAGGTGCATCTCGGCGACCCACGACGCGCAGGCGTCGCTCCGCAACTCCGCGCAGGCGTTCGCGACCGGGGAGGCGGCGGGACATGCCGTCGCGGTCGCCGCAGGCCACGCGCTGGACGTCGACGGCGTCGACGTGGCCGAGGTCCAACGGCGCATCGTCGAGGCCCGGGGAATCCTGCCGTGACCGGGCGGCTGGCCGATCGCGTCGTGCTCGTCACGGGGGCGGGCGGAATCTCGTCGGCGGGGGCGCGACTCTTCGCGCTCGAGGGCGCGGCCGTGTTCGTCGCCTCGCTCGAGGCCGCCGAGTGCGATTCGCTGGCAAAGGACGTCTCCGCCCAGGGTGGCCTGATCGATTGGGCCGTCGCCGACCTGCGGGACGAGGCGGCCGCGACGGCCGCCGTCGGCCGGTGCCGAGAGCGGTTCGGCCGGATCGACGGCCTCTTCGCGGTGGCGGGCGGCAGCGGGCGGCGGTTCGGCGACGGGCGGCTCCACGAGATCTCGGTCGAGGCGTGGCAACGAACCATGGACCTGAACGGGCTCCCGATGTTCCTCGCCGCTCGCGAGGCCGTGCGCTCGATGCTCGACGCCGGTACCGGTGGATCGGTGGTGGTTGTCTCGAGCGTCCTCGCCGAGCACCCCTCGCCGAGGTTCTTCCCGACCCACGCGTACGCCGCCATCAAGGGGGCGGCTCGGTCGTTCGTGCGCGCAACCGCGGCCTCGTACGCCTCGAACGGCATCCGCGTCAACGCGGTCGCTCCCGGACTGGTCGCCACGTCCATGTCCGCGCGCGCCGTCGCGGATCCGGCGACCGTCGCCTACGCTCGGGTCAAGCAGCCGCTCGCCGGCGATCTCCTGCCCACGGACGCGATCGCCCAGGCCGCCCTCTTCCTGCTCTCGGACGCCTCTCGGTATGTCACCGGCCAGGTCCTCGCGGTGGACGGGGGCTGGGGCGTCGCCGAAGATGTCTAGACATTTCCGGACGAGTTCGCCAGGATGACCGCGATGGACCCCGCCCTCACCGTCCACGACGTGACGTACG
>JBOGVL010000225.1:0-5003 GCA_050692535.1 Actinomycetota bacterium
CCGGAGAGCTCACCGCGGAGGAGTACGAGTCCCTGAAGGCCAGGGCCATGAGCGACGTCTGACGGTCCAGGCATCGAACAATCCAGGCATCGAACAAAAGGAGTCAGCGATGGCGTCGACCGACACGCATACCGGCTCCGGTGGCGCCACGAGGCCCACCCGGGAGGGCTCGGGCGGCTCCGAGACACGGCGGGCCTGGCACGCGGCGCGCGCGACCGAGGCGGCGCGGGACCTCGGCGTCGACGTGGAGCGAGGCCTGAGCGCCGACGAGGCGCGGAGGCGGTTCGAGAGCAATGGGCCGAACCGGCTCGCTGGTGCGAAGAAGGAGTCCGGCTTCCGCGCATTCCTGCGCCAGTACCAGGACTTCATGCAGATGATCCTGCTCGGCGCCGCGATCATCAACGCGATCGTCACGGACGACGTCGCGACGACCGTGTTGCTGGCGGGGCTCACCGTGCTGAACGCCGTGATCGGTCTCCGCCAGGAGGCCAAAGCTGAGGCGAGCGTCGAGGCCCTTTCCCAGATGATGAAGACGATCGCGCGAGTTCGCCGGGACGGTCAAGCGATCGAGATCGACGCCGGGGAGCTCGTCCCCGGCGACGTCGTGCTCGTCGAGGCCGGCAACCGGGTTCCCGCCGACGGAAGGATCTTCGTCGCGGCGACGCTCGAGATCGAGGAGGCCGCGCTGACCGGCGAGAGTTTGCCCGTCGGCAAGCAGACCGATCCAGTGCCGGGCGAGGACGTCCCGCTCGGCGACCGGATCTGCATGGCGTACATGAACACGTCGGTCACGCGCGGGCGGGGCGAGATGGTGGTCACCGAGACCGGGATGGGGACCGAGATCGGCCACATCGCCGACATGCTCGCCAACACCGAGGCAGAGAAAACGCCGCTCCAGCGGCAGCTCGACGGACTGTCGAAGATCATCGCGTCGATCGCCGGCGTCGCCCTGGTGCTCGTCGTCGTGCTCGGGTTGGTGCGGGGCGAGACGTTCGAGACGCTGTTCGTCACGGGCGTCACCCTCGCCGTCGCCGCGATCCCCACCGGCCTTCCCGCGGTCGTGACCGCGCTGCTGTCCATCGGAACCCAGGAGATCGCCCGGCGAAACGCGATCGTGAAGCGCCTTCCCGCCGTCGAGACGCTCGGCTCGACGTCGGCGATCTGCTCCGACAAGACGGGGACGCTCACGCTCAACAAGATGACCGCCCGCGAGATGGCGATCCCCGGCCAGAACCGGTTCACGGTCTCCGGGGAGGGCTACCGCACCGAGGGCGAGATCCAGCACGTCGGCGGGTCCGGGTTCGACCTCGATCCCTATCTATTGCCGATGATCCTGTGCGCGGATGCCGTGCTCGACGGCGAGAGCCTGATCGGGGATCCGACCGAAGGCGCACTCATCGTGCTGGGAGCCAAAGGCGGGCTCGACATCACGGAGACCCGAGCCACCCATCCCCGGATCGCGGAGGTCCCCTTCGACTCCGACTACAAGTTCATGGCGACCTTCCACGAGATGACCGGCCTTCGCGGTGAGCCGGTCATCCGCTGCTACGTGAAGGGCGCGCCCGACGTCCTGATCGGGCGAGGGGGTTCCTATCGGGCTCCCGACGGGACGCTTGTCCCGGTCACGGAGGACAACCGCCACCTTGCGCTGGAGGCCAACGACCGTATGGCGGAGGGCGGCGAGCGCGTGATGGTCGTCGCCCAGCGCGACTTCGATCCGGCGACGTTCGACCGCGACGGCGATCACCTCCGCCAGGTCGAGGACCTCACGCTGCTGGCGATGGTTGGCATCGTCGACCCCCCGAGGCCCGAGGCGAAGGCGGCGATCGGCGAATGCAAGAGCGCCGGCATCCGGGTGCGCATGATCACCGGCGACCACGCCACGACCGCCGGTGCGATCGGCGCGGAGCTCGGCATCGAGGGTCGCGCCATCACGGGCGCCGAGTTCGCGGCCATGAGCGACAAGGACCTGCTCGAGCAGCTGCCCGACATCGGGGTCATCGCCCGCGTCGCCCCGGAGGACAAGGTGCGCCTGGTCCGGCTGCTCCAGCAGAGCGACAACATCGTGGCGATGACCGGGGACGGCGTGAACGACGCCCCCGCCCTCAAGGCGTCGAACATCGGCGTGGCGATGGGGATCACCGGCACCGAGGTCTCGAAAGAGGCCGCGGTGATGATCCTCACGGACGACAACTTCGCCACGATCGTCGGTGCGGTGGAGTACGGGCGGGCGCTCTACGACAACCTGCTCAAGTACCTGCGGTTCCAGATGTCGACCCTGGTCGCCTACATCGCGATCTTCATCGGGGCCGGCATCTTCAGCATTGCGGGGGGGATCCCGCTCAACCCGCTGCAGATCCTGTGGTTGAACATGGTCATCGACATCCCGATCGCGGTCGCCCTCGGCTTCGACGAGCCGACGCCCGGGTTGATGGCGCGGGCTCCGCGGCCCGTCGGGTCCCCCGTGCTCTCGACCTCGAACTGGGTCCGGCTGTGCACGCAGGGCGCCGTGATGACCGTGGGCTCGCTCGTCGCCTACCAGATCGGTGAGTCCAACTTCGACCTCGTGGTGGCGTCGACGATGCTGCTCACCACGCTGTCCCTGTTCCATCTGGCGGCGGGCCTGCTGGCGCGCGATCAGGTGCGCACGATCTTCAACGCGCACACCCTGCCGGGTCCCACGCAGCTGCGTCGCTACGGGGTCTCGCTGGCCGCGATCATCCTGGTGACGGAGATCGGCTTTTTCCAGCGAGTCTTCTCGACGGTGGGGCTCAGCTTCAACCAGTGGTCGATCTGCGTCGGGATCGCCCTGACCCTCGTCGTGGTCGAGGAACTGATCAAGCTCGTCATCCGGCGCCGAAACCGCGCGGGCGCGCCCATGCCCGCGCCGGTCGGTAGGTAGGAAGGAGAGGGACGATGGCGTTCAACCTTCGGAACCGAAGCTTCATCAAGGAGCTCGACTTCACCCCCGAGGAGTTGCGATTCCTCCTGAAGCTCGCCGCCGACCTCAAGGCGGCCAAGTACGGCGGCTACGAGCGGCAGCACCTCGCCGGCAAGAACATCGCGCTGATCTTCGAGAAGACCTCGACAAGAACCCGGACGGCGTTCGAGGTCGCCGCGTACGACCAGGGCGCTCAGGTCACGTACCTCGAGCCGAGCGGCTCGCAGATCGGACACAAGGAGTCGATGAAGGACACCGCCCGCGTCCTGGGGCGAACCTACGACGGGATCGAGTACCGAGGCTTCGCCCAGGAGACCGTCGAGACCCTGGCGGAGTTCGCCGGCGTGCCCGTGTGGAACGGGCTGACCGACCAGTTCCATCCGACGCAGACCCTGGCCGACGTGCTCACGATGACCGAGCACAGCGACAAGCACCTCGGCGAGATCGCGTACTGCTACCTGGGCGACGCGCGCAACAACATGGGGAACTCGCTCATGGCGGCGGGGTGCACGTTCGGCATGGACGTGCGGCTGTGCGCCCCCGAGCACCTGTGGCCCGAGGAGGAGCTCGTCAAGACGTGCCGCGCGATCGCGGAGCGGACCGGCGCTCGCTTGACGCTCACGTCCGACGTGGACGACGGCGTGAGCGGCGTCGACTACCTCTACACGGACGTGTGGGTCTCGATGGGCGAGGACGCGAGCGTCTGGGAGGAGCGGATCAAGCTGCTGAAGCCGTATCAGGTCAACGGCGACGTGATCAAGCGCACGGGGAATCCGAGGATCCGATTCCTGCACTGTCTCCCGGCGTTCCACAACCGCGAAACGAAGGTCGGCGAGGAGATCTTCGAGAAGTACGGCCTCGACGGCATGGAGGTCACGGACGAGGTCTTCGAGTCGGAGCACTCGATCGTGTTCGACCAGGCCGAGAACCGGATGCACACCATCAAGGCCGTGATGGTGGCCACCCTGGGCGACTGAGGACGGAGGAGCTCATGCGAGTCGTCGTGGCGCTCGGGGGCAACGCGCTCCTGAAGCGCGGCGAGCCGATGACGGCCGACGTGCAGCGGGCAAACGTGCGGACGGCCGCCCCGGCGCTGGCCGCCGTGGCCGGTACGCACCAGCTCGTGCTCTCGCACGGGAACGGTCCGCAGGTGGGCCTGCTCGCGCTGCAGGCCGCCGCGTACGAGGAGGTCGAGGCGTACCCGCTGGACGTCCTCGGTGCGCAGACCGAGGGGATGATCGGCTACGTCCTCGAGCAGGAGCTCGGCAACCTGCTGCCGATCGAGGTCCCGTTCGCGACGGTGCTCACGATGGTGGAGGTCGATCCCTCGGACCCGGCGTTCGAGGACCCGACGAAGTTCGTCGGACCCATCTACCCGAAAGAGGAGGCGGACCGGCTCGCGGCGGACAAGGGGTGGGTCGTCAAGCCCGACGGCGACCACTGGCGGCGGGTCGTGCCGTCGCCCGAGCCCCGGCGCATCTTCGAGATTCGACCCATCCGCTGGCTCCTCGAGAAGGACGTCGTGGTCATCTGCGCCGGCGGGGGCGGGGTTCCGACGATGTACGCCCCGGGCGCCGAGCGCACGCTGGTCGGCGTCGAGGCCGTGATCGACAAGGACCTCGCGAGCGAGCTGCTCGCCCGGGAGGTCGAGGCCGACCTGTTCGTGATGGCGACCGACGTCGACGGCGTCTACGCGGACTGGGGTACGCCCGATCAGCGGCGGCTCGATCGCGTGAGCCCCGCCGAGCTGGAGAAGTTCGACTTCGCGTCCGGGTCGATGGGTCCGAAGGTGGGGGCCGCGGTCCGGTTCGTCGAACGCACGGGCAAGCGGGCCGCAATCGGCGGCCTCGCCGAGATCGAGGCGATCGTGGACGGCGACGCGGGGACCCAGGTGGTGGCCCCGTGATGGCCGGCGAGGCCGGAACGGAGGAGGAGATGGCGGAGTTCGGAGTCCACTCCGAGGTGGGCAAGCTGCGCACGGTGATGGTCCACCGCCCGGAGCTCAGCCTCCAGCGGTTGACCCCGACCAACCATGACGAGCTGCTGTTCGACGACGTCCTGT
>JBOGVL010000226.1:0-4986 GCA_050692535.1 Actinomycetota bacterium
GAGGAAGGGCGCGCCCAGCACGACCAGCAGCGCGACGACCGCGATCGCGATCGGCCACGGCCGTCGCATCACGAACGTCGCGATGCGGCGCCACGCGCCGTCCCCCGGCTCCTTCGGCGTGCGGCGGAACAGCCGCCACCGGTCGATCCTCGGACCGATGACCGCGAGGAGCGAGGGGAGGAAGACCAACGCGCCGACGCTCGCCAGCGCCACGACGGCGATGCCAGCGTAGGCGAACGAACGCAGGAAGAACATCGGGAACACGAGGAGGGCCGAGAGCGAGATCGCGACGGTGAGCCCGCTGAACAGCACCGTCCGCCCGGCCGTCTCGACCGCGCGGACCACCGCGTCGTCCGACGAAAGCCCGGCGTGCATCTCCTCGCGGAAGCGCGACACGATGAACAGGCTGTAGTCGATCCCGAGCCCGATGCCGAGCGCGGTCGTGAGGTTGATCGAGAAGATCGACACGTCCGTGACGAGCGTGATGAGGAAGAGGACGAGGAAGGTGCCCAGCACCGAGATCCCGGCGACGGCGAGCGGGAGGCCCGCCGCCACGGCGCTGCCGAACACCAGGACGAGCAGGATCGCGACGATCGGGAACGTGATCGCCTCGGCACGTTGGAGGTCGGACTCGACCTGCGTGCTCACCTGGCGGAACACCTCGGCCTCGCCGCCCACGCCGACCGTGATCGAGCCGTCGTCGCGGGTGTAGCGGGGCGAGAGCTTCTCGATCGCGTCGGCGACCACGTCCTCATCCCCGGCGATCCTGGCCAAGACGAGGGCCTGGCGCCCGTCGCCGCTCCGAAGCGGCGGTGGAGATCCCAGCGTCCAATAGGAGAACGCCTGCTCGATCAAGGGCTCGGCCGCGAGCTCCTCGGTGAGCTCGACGCCTGCTGCGGCAACGGCGCCCTCGTCGACCGAACCGGCCTCGGCGGTCACCAGCAGGACGAGATTGGGCTCCCCGGCACCGAAGGCCTCCTCGAGTCGGTCCGAGGCCCGACTGGACTCCGAGTCCGGATCACTGAACCCGCCGCCGGAGAGGCGGTCGAACACCCCGCCGCCGAGGGCGCCGGCGACCACCCCGCCGCCGAGGGCGCCGGCGACCACCACGGCGACGAGGGTCCCGGCGATGACCCAGCGACGCCGCCGAACCGTGAACGTTCCCAACCGACGAAGCATCGTTCCCTCCTTCCTTCATGCAGCTAACCTAACGACGTTAGGTTAGCTGCACTATGGCGAGGGAGATCGAGTCTGTCAAGGCATCAGGCTCGCTTCGGCGGCTTCAGCCACGAAGAAACCGGGTGGCTCGTCGAGCCACCCGGTTTCGGTGGTGCCGTCGCGTTCGGTGCGCCTACCCCGTGCCCGGCGTGAAGCGGAGGAGCTCCTCGCGGTCGGACCCGCCGGAGATGCCGAGGGCCATGACCGGCCCGATCCCTTGCGCGTAGAACTTGTACTCGAGGATCTTCGGGTGGAGCGGCGTGAAGTCCTTCGTCATGACCACGTCGGTGAAGTGCCCGAACGGGACCTGGACCTGCTCGTCGAGGCTGAAGATCTGGCCGGCATCCTCCGCCTCGCCCGCGTAGTACTCCTGCCGGTAGGACATGCCGACCTGGGGACCGGCCGGCATGACGATGCCGGCATAGGCACCGTTCACGCCGTGCTCCCACGAGCCCGCGGTCGAGACCACCTCTCCGTTCTCGTACTCCTTGGTGTTCTCGCCCAGGTACCAGACGTTGCCGCACGTGTCCTGCGCGTACCAGTCGAAGGTGTTCTCGACGAGGTGGCCCTTCTCGCTCACCACGTCGTGCACGACGGTTGCGGTGAGGCCGGAGATGTCCCGCGTCTTCGTCGTGACCGTCACCGTGACCTTCTGCTGCGCCTCGGAATCGAACTCCCGGTAGACCCAACGGGTGCCGACCGCCATCGGCCAGTACGGGTTGTCGATCTGGGCCACGAAGTCGGCCGGGTCCAGGGTCACCGGCTCGCTCCCCTGGGGAAGCGGCACGGGGCACGTGCTCCCGGCGCCGGCGACCGCACCGGGCGCCGCGCCGACGGCCAGCATCACCGCGACGCCGAGTCCCACCACTCTTCGCTTCATCGCCGCCTCCTTGGTTGATCGGTCCATGGTCGTCCCCCTTCCGGATCGGTCTCGCTGGGAAGTCTCAGCCGCCACCGCTGAACCGCCGCTGAACCCCGCTCAGCCGCGCTTCAGCCGGGATTCAGGCGGGCGCGAGAAGATGGACGATCCGATCCCCCGAAGGGAGAGCGCGTGCGCGTCCTGGTCGTGGAGGACGAGAAGCGGCTCGCCGCCGGCCTCAAGAAAGGACTCGAGGCGGAGGGCTTCGCCACCGACGTGGCCCTCGACGGCACGGACGGACTGTGGATGGCCCGCGAGAACCCCTACGACGCGATCGTGCTCGACATCATGCTTCCGGGACTCAACGGCTATCGGGTCTGCGCCACGCTCCGCGAGGAGGGGAACTGGACCCCCATCCTGATGCTGACCGCGAAAGACGGGGAGTTCGACGAGGCCGAGGCCCTCGACACCGGCGCGGACGACTACGTGACGAAGCCGTTCTCCTACGTCGTGCTGGTGGCTCGGCTCCGGGCGTTGATCCGGCGCGGGGCCGGCGAGCGGCCTGCCATCCTGGAGGCCGGGGACCTCCGCTTCGATCCGGGATCGCGACGCGCGTGGCGAGGGGAGACGGAGGTGAGCCTGACGGCCAGGGAGATGGCCCTCCTGGAGTTCCTCCTGCGGCGGAAGGGCGAGGTCGTGTCCAAGACCGACATCCTCCAGCACGTGTGGGACTACGAGTTCGAGGGCGACCTCAACATCGTCGAGGTCTACGTACGGCACCTGCGCAACAAGCTCGATCGCCCCTTCCGTCGGGACGGGATCGAGACGGTGCGCGGCGCCGGCTACCGCTTGGCCGCCGATGGCGGCTGACGGCACGACTCGGACGCGGACCGGCCTGCGCGGGCGCGCGGGAGCCATCCGGGCGCGAACGACCGCCGCGGCCGTGCTCGTCGTCGGCGTGAGCCTGATCGCCGCCGCGATCGCCCTCGTGATCTTCGTGGAGCGGTCGCTCCGCGCCGACGTCCGAACCACGGCGCTGAACCGCGCCGACACCATCGCGGGAGATCTCGCGTCGGATGCGGGGCCGGCGGCGATCGCGGCCGGCGACGAGGAGGAGGAGTTCGTCCAGGTCCTCGCCGCCGACGGGAGCGTCCTGTTCGCGAGCCCGAATCTGTCGGGCCGGCCGGCGATCGTGCGATTGTCGCCCGGTCAGACGGAGGCGATCGAGGACGTGCCCTTCGAGGAGGGCCCGTTCCTGGCGGTCGCGGTCTCCTCCAGCCTGTCCGGCGAGCCCGTGACGGTGGTCGTCGGGCGGGATCTCGAGGACGTCGCCGACGCGACGAGGACGGTCTCGGTGTACCTCGCGATCGGCATCCCCCTCCTCGTGCTCCTCGTCGGGGCCGTGACGTGGCGAGTGGTCGACCGGGCCCTCGCCCCCGTCGAGAAGATGCGCGCGGAGGTCGAAGCGATCTCGACGGAGGAGCTTCACCGGCGCGTGCCGGACCCTCCGGGCACGGACGAGATCGCCCGGCTCGCGACGACGATGAACCGCATGCTCGACCGGTTGGAGGAGGGCCAGCTCCGCCAGCGCCGGTTCGTCTCGGACGCATCGCACGAGCTTCGTTCTCCGGTCGCCTCGATACGCCAGCACGCGGAGGTCGCGCTCACACATCCGGGCGAGACGAGCCTGTCCGAGCTCGCCGAGGTGGTGCTCGAGGAGGACGCGCGCCTGCAGCGGATCGTGGAGGACCTCCTGCTCCTCACGCGGATCGACGAGGGCACTCTGCAGCTTCGACCCGCGCCGGTCGACCTCGACGACGTGGTCTTCGAGGAGGCCGCACGACTCCGCGGATCGACGGACCTCGCGATCGACACGGGGGGCGTCTCGGCGGGGCGCGTGCTCGGGGATCGCGACAAGCTCGAGCGGATGGTTCGCAACCTGACGGACAACGCGGCCCGCCACGCACGTGGCAGGGTCGCGCTCTCCCTCCGCGTGGTCGATGGACAGGTGATCATGGCGGTCGACGACGACGGCAAGGGCATCGACCGCCCCCATCGCGAGCGAGTGTTCGACCGCTTCGTCCGGCTCGAGGACGCCCGGGACCGCGACTCGGGCGGCAGCGGCCTGGGTCTGTCGATCGTCCGCGAGGTGGCCGGCCTACATCACGGGACGGTCGCCGTCGCGGACGGCCCGCTGGGCGGGGCCCGCCTCGAGGTCCGGCTGCCGTCGCTCGAAGACTGAGGCCGCCGTTCAGGATCGTTCAGCGCAGCCTCAGGTCCGATCACGCACGATCGAGGGCATGACCGGTCCCCGGGTGGGACCGCATGGCACACGAGGAGGCGAACATGGACCGGAAGACCAAGCTCGCGATCGGCGTCACGACGGCGCTCGTCGTGGCGGGAATCGGAACCGGGGTCGGGGTCGCGGCGAGCTCCGGAGACGACACCCCGCTGCAGGGGAGCGACTACGAGCAGGCGACGGCCGCGGCCCTGGAGCATGTCGGCGGGGGGACGGTCATCGAGACCGAGGTCGGCGACGACGGCGGCGCCTACGGCGTGGAGATCCGCCTGGAGGACGGGAGCGTGGTCGAGGTGACGCTCGACGCCGACTTCCAGGTCGTGAACAGCACGGCGGACGACGACGGCCCCAACGACCAGGACTCCGGCGAAGGCGACGACTGAACCTCGACGCCTCGAGGTGACGGGGGCCGGGCGACCGGCCAGACTCGTGCCGTGGACGAGACCGCCCCCGGCGTGGCCTGTCCGAGCTGCGGCACGCGGAACCCTGCGGGGTTCCGCTTCTGCGGTGGATGCGGCGGGTCGCTCGAGCGTCCGTGCTCCTCGTGCGGCGCCGGCGTCCCCTTCGGATTCCGGTTCTGCGGAAGCTGCGGCGCCGCGCTGGGTGGCGA
>JBOGVL010000227.1:0-4976 GCA_050692535.1 Actinomycetota bacterium
CTCGACGTCGACTCGGCGTACGGGCTGGCCGCGATGCTTCCGGGGGCGGCCTGCGTGATCGTGAAGCACAACAACCCCTGCGGTGCGGCCGTCCGACGCGGCGCGGCCGAGGCCTACCGGATGGCCTTCGAGTCCGACACCGTGTCGGCCTTCGGCGGCATCGTCGCGTTCAACGTCGCGTGCGGGTCCGACGAGGCGGAGGCGATGCGCGAGGTGTTCACCGAGGTCGTCGTGGCTCCCGCGTTCACGGAGGAAGCCCTCGCCGCGTTCGCGGGGCGCAAGGGTCTCCGCCTGGTCGAGGCGCCGCTGCCCGAGCCCGGCGGGCTCGAACTGCGGCAGCTCCCGGGGGGCGCGCTCGTCCAGGATCGCGACGTCGTGGTCCGCGATCGTCCCGGGCTCGAGGTCGCGTCCGCCCGCGAGCCGACCGAGGACGAGTGGGCGGACCTCCTGGTCGCGTGGACGGTCGCGTCCCGGGTGCGGTCGAACGCGATCGTGCTCGTCCGCGAGGGCGCCACGGTCGGCGTCGGCGCCGGCCAGATGTCGCGCGTCGACGCGTCCTGGCTGGCCGTGCGGAAGGCGGGGGACCGCGCGAAGGGTGCCGCGATGGCCAGCGACGCCTTCTTCCCCTTCCCCGACGCCGTCGAGGTCGCCGCCGACGCCGGCGTCTCCGCCGTGATCCATCCCGGGGGGTCGATCCGCGACGAGGAGGTGCTCGCGCTCGCCGAGTCGCGAGGGATGGCCGTCGTCGTTACGGGCCGGCGCCACTTCCGCCACTGACACGCCGGTGGACCCGCGGCGGATCGTCGAGTTCGGCTACGACCGGATCGCGCAACGCTACGCGGGCGAGCTCGAGGGCGCCCGGGGCCCCCGAAGCTACTACCGGCAATTCGTGGACCGCGCGATCGCCGGGATCCCGAGCGGCTCTCTGGTGCTCGACCTCGGGTGCGGCGCCGGGTTCATCGCCGCGGAGCTCGCCCGGCGCGCTCGAGTCGTCGGGGTCGACGTCTCGACGGCACAGCTCGCGCTTGCGCGCGACGCTGTCCCTGCCGCGGCGCTCGTTCGGGCCGACATGGTGCACCTTCAGTTCCGGCCCGGCTCCTTCGACGCGGTCGCCGCCTTCTGGAGTCTGATCCACGTCCGGCGCGAGCTGCACGCCGAGCTCCTCGAGCGAATCCACGGCTGGATTCGGCCTGGCGGCCTCTTCTTCGGGACGCTGGGCGGGGGCGACAACCCGCACGAGTACGAGGCGGACTTCTTCGGCGCGCCCATGTACTGGAGCCACTTCGACGCGGAGACCAACCGTCGCCTCCTCCGGACGGCGGGCTTCGAGGTCGTCCTCGCGGACGAGATCGAGGACGCTGGTGAGCAGCCACTCTGGGTCATCGCGAGGGTCTCCGAGCCGAGGGCCGTCGGATAGGATGGCCCGCCGTGAGCGCCAGAATCCTGGACGGCAAGGCGATCGCGGCCCAGATCCGCTCCGAGATCGCCGAACGGGTCACGGCGCTGATCGACGGAGGTCTCCAGCCGGGCCTGGCTGCCGTCCTCGTGGGTGACGACGGGGCCTCGCGCATCTACCTCGGCTCCAAGCACAAGGCGTGCGCGGACGTCGGCATGCGATCGGAGCAGGTGGATCTCCCCCCGTATGTCACCGAGGGCGAGGTGCTCGCGACGATCCGGCGTCTGAACCGCGATCCCGAGATCCACGGGATCATCGTGCAGCTCCCGGTTCCCCGGCACATCAGCGAGCTCGCCGTGCAGACCACGATCGATCCCGCGAAGGACGTCGACGGGCTGCATCCGCTCAACGTCGGGCTGATGGTCCGGGGCGACCCGTCGTTCCCGCCGGCGACGCCCTACGGGATCGTCGAGCTGCTGCTGCGGAGCGGGGTCGAGCTGGAGGGCGCCGAGGTCGTCGTGGTGGGCTACGGGGAGCTCGTCGGGGCGCCGCTGTCGATCATGCTCGCGCAGGACTCGATCCGCGGCAACGCGACCGTGACGATCTGTCACATCAAGACGCGCGACCTCGCGACGCTGACGCGGCGAGCCGACATCCTCGTGGCGGCCGCGGGGACGCCGCAGCTGATCACAGCCGACATGGTCAAGCCGGGAGCGGTCGTCGTCGACGTGGGGGTGCACCGGACCGAGACGGGGCTCGTCGGCGACGTGCGGTTCGACGACGTGAAGGAGGTCGCCGGCGCGATCACCCCCGTTCCCGGCGGCGTCGGCCCGATGACGACGGCGATGCTGCTGCTGAACACGGTCGCGGCGGCCGAGTCCTTCGTGGAAGGCCGTTGACGAGACCCGCCGGCCGGCTCGAGGCGATCGTGCGCGCCCGACGCTTTGCCGTCACGTCCGAGGTGGTCCCGCCCCGCTCCGGCGACCCCGAGACGGTCGCGCGGCAAGCCCGGGACCTCGTCGGCTACGCCGACGCCGCGAACGTCACCGACAACCCGACGGCGAGCGCGCACATGTCCCCACTGGCGGGGGCCGCCGCCGCCTCGCGCGCGGGACTCGAGCCGACCCTGCAGCTCACGGTGCGCGACCGCAACCGCCTGGCCCTGACCGCCGACCTGCTGGGAGGGTGGGCCCTCGGCGCTCGCAACGTGCTCTGCCTCACCGGCGACCCGATCGGAATCGGCGACCACCCGGAGGCCGCCGTCGTCGACGACGTCGACGTGATCGAGCTGGTTCGGCTGGCGTCGGGGTTGCGGGCCGACGGCCGCCTGCTGTCGGGCGCCCGGATCGCCGACCCGCCGAGGTACTACGTCGGCGTGACCGACAGCCCGCTGGCGCCCGCGTACGACCCGGGCCGCCTCGAGGTCAAGCTCGACGCCGGCGCCGGGTTCGTGATGACACAGATCGTCTACGACCTCGCGGCGCTCACCGCGTGGGCCGACGTCGTGCGGGCCCGCGGGATCCACGAGCGGGCGGCGGTCATCGTCGGCGTGGCGCCGGTCCGGAGCGCGAGCCAGGCCCGATACCTCCAGGAGCACCTCCCCGGGGTGACCGTACCGCCCGAGATCGTCGCGGCCCTGCGGGAGGCCGGGCCCGGCGAGGCCGAGGCGCTCGGCGTCGCGCACTGCGTCGAGATCGTCGCCCGGTTGCGGGAGATGCCCGGAATCGCGGGCGTGCACGTGATGGGGCTCGGTCACGAACAGGTCGTTCGTCGCGTGATCGAGGAATCGGGCCTGCTCCCACGGCCGGCGGCGGCGGCCGCGTAGACTCGCGGCAGGAGCCGGAAGGAGGCCTTGCATGGCCGAGACTGTCACGATCAACGGCCAGTCGTATCTGAAGCGGAATCCGCTCGGCGTGCTCGGGCTGGCGTTCATCACGCTCGGCATCTACGGGTTCTACTGGTATTACAAGGTCAACGACGAGATCAAGCGGTACACCGGCGACCAGACGATCAGCCCGGGGAGGTCGCTCCTCGCGGTGATCCCCGGCTTCCTGCTGATCGTGCCGCCGTTCATCGCTTACTACAACACCGCCAACCACGTCATGCAGATTGAGCAGCAGCGGGGGATCGCCTCCCAGATCTCGCCCGCACTCGTCGTGATCCTGGGGCTCGTGATCTGGATCGGGATGGCGGCCTACGTCCAGGAGCATCTGAACCGCGTGTGGGACTCGGCCACGATGCCCGGCACGGCCGCCGCGCCGCCGCCGACCCAGGCGCCGCCCCCGCCGCCGCCCGGCTAACCCTCGCCGCGCGCCTCGATCGGGACCCAGCGCTGGTCCCGCGGCCCGATGTACTCGGAGTCGGGCCGGATCACGCGGTTGTCCGCGTACTGCTCCCGGACGTGGGCGGTCCATCCGGCCATCCGCGCGAGCGAGAAGATCGGCGTCATCAGGTCGGTGGAGATGCCGAGCGTGTGATAGACGCTTGCGGCGTAGAAGTCGACGTTGGGGTTCAGCCCCTTCTCGCGGAGGGCGACCTCCTCGATCGCCTCGGAGATCCGGTACCAGGTGAGATCGCCGTGGCGCTCGCCGGTTTCGCGTGAGAGGCGCTTCAGGATCCGAGCCCGGGGGTCCATCGTCTTGTAGACCGCGTGGCCGAACCCCATGATCTTCTCCTTGCGCGCGAGGAGGTCCTTCACGTAGGCCTCGGCCCGCTCGGGGGACCCCACCTCCTCGAGCATCTTCATGGACTCCTCGTTGGCCCCGCCGTGCAGCGGTCCCTTCAGGGCCGCGATCGCCCCGGTGATCGCCGAGTGCATGTCCGCGAGCGTGGACGCGATGATCCGTGCGGTGAACGTCGAGGCGTTCATCGTGTGGTCGGCGTAGAGGATGAAGGTCGAGTCGAGCACGTCGGCGTCCTCCTGCGACGGCTCGACGCCGGTGAGCATGTAGAGGAAGTTGGCCGCGTGGGGGAGCTTGGGATTGGGTGGCACGACCTCCTGGCCGGTCCGGAGCCGGTGGTACATCGCCAGGAACGTCGGCGTCCGGGCGACCAGTCGGAGCGCCTTTCGCTCGTTCGCCTCTGCCGAGTTGTCCCATCCGTCCGGGTCGTAGGCCGAGGCCGCGGACACGCTGGTTCGAAGCATCGACATGGGCGAGGTCTGCTGGGCGAGCGTCGGCATGAGCTCGGTGATGAACGGGCTCGCGTCGCGCTGCTCCACCATGAAGTCGACGAGCTCGTCGAGCTCGGTCTGCGTGGGGAGCCGCAGTCGCTGCAGGAGGTGGACCACCTCCTCATACGTCGCGTTCTCGGCGAGCTCCTCGATCGGGTACCCGACGTACCAGAGCCGGCCGTTCGCGCCGTCGATGTCCGAGACCCTCGTCTGCGCCGCGACGATGTCCCGCATGCCCTTCTCGGCCACCGCTGCTCCTCGGATTTGTCGGCTCCTCCCGGCCTCGGACCGGAGGGAGGTCCGCCTCATTATCCTTGCTGGCCGAGACTACCGCGGCGGAGAGGAACCGATCTGGCAACGTATCTCGTGACGTTGATCCCCGGCGACGGCGTGGGTCCGGAGCTGATC
>JBOGVL010000228.1:0-4968 GCA_050692535.1 Actinomycetota bacterium
GCGTACAGGCGCACGAGCAACCGGCCGAGCTGGATGTCGGTCTCGAGGACGGGATCGCCGATGCCCTCTGCCCCCTGCATCGCCTCGGCGAGCGACGACTCTGCCTTGGCGAACTCGCCGAGGTCGGCGCTGACCTCGGCCAGATCGCGCAGAAGCTCTGTGTGCTCGCGGTTTCCCGGCGGGAGGAGCGACGCCGCGCGCTCGAGCAGGTTCGCGGCGCTCGGCGCGTCCGCGCGAGCGAACGCCCGTCTGCCCGCGGCGGCGAGGTGTCCCGCCCCGCGGGATCCGACGTCGCGCCCGTGCTCGCCCAGCGGCCCCAGTTCTGCGAGCGTGCGGCAGGCCTGCTCCAGGTGGTAGCCGACGATCTCCTCCTGCTCCAGCAGGCGGATTCCCGCCGCCTCCTCGAGCCAGTCTGCGAAGCCCTCGTGCAGCTCTGCCCGGGTCCGCTTCAGCAACCCCTGGTAGGCGGCATCCCGGATGAGGATGTGGACGAACCGATACGCCTCCTCGTGAACGAACGTCGACTCGGTCGGTCGGACGAGCTGCTTCTCCGACAGCGACGCGAGTGTGGTGTCGACGTGGGATCTCAGCCCTTCCGGGGCCAGCGCCCGGATGGCTCCCGGATAGAACACCTGCCCGACGATGGATGCCCGCTCGAGCACTGCCCGCTCTTCGGCGCTCAACAGGTCCAAACGAGCGCCGAGCAGAGCCGAGATCGTTGGTGGGACGGCGAGCGAGGCGACATCGCCCAGCACGCGCCACGGCCCTCCGTCGTCGCGAGCGAGAAACCCCTCGTCGATAAGCATCGAGAGCGTTTGTTCGACGAAGAGCGGATTGCCCTCCGCCGCCTCGGTGATCCGCGAGCGGAGCTCCTGCGGCAGCTCGGCGGCCCCGAGGAGGTTCTCCATCACCTGTCGGCTCTGCGGCTCCGAGAGCGGCTCGAGCGGGATCGATGTCGAGGCCGCATGCTCCCCCCATCCGGATCGCTCGTCGAGCAGCTCGGGTCGCGCCGAGCACAAGAGGAGCACCGGGGCGTCCTCCGCCGACTCGAGGACGTGCTCCAGCAGGTCGAGGAACGTCGACTCCGCCCAGTGGATGTCCTCGAAGTGCACGACGAGCGGCCGCCGCCGGCCGAGAGCCTCCAGGAGCTTGCGGACTGCCCAGAACGTCTCCGCCAGCGGGAACGAGCGGGAGCTCAGCCCGATCGCAGCCGCGACGCGATCCACGATGAGGTCGTCTTCATCGGGAGGCATCGCAGCGGCCAACTTCGAGCGAGCCTCGTCTGGGTCGTCCTCCTCCGAGACGGAGGCCGCGCCCTTGACCACCTCGGCGAGCGGCCAGAATGTGATGCCCTCCCCGTAGGGCAGGCAACGGCCCCGCAGATGCACCGCACGGGCGCCGGTGGAGTCGGTGAACTCGGCGATGAGGCGCGACTTCCCCACGCCGGCCGGAGCAAGGATCGTCACCAACCGGCACGTCCCCTCCTCGACGCATCGGTCGAACTCCCCGGCCAGCAGACGGAGCTCCTCCTGCCGACCGACGATCGGGGCATCGAGGTGCCGAGCGAAGGCCTCGCCCTCGCGAACCTCCAGGAGCCGGTATGCGGGGACCGGCTCGCTCTTGCCCTTGAGCGACAGGGGCTCGACGGGCTCGGCAAGGACGGCCGCGCGGACGAGGCGGTAGGTTGCCTCGCCGATCAGGACTTCCATGGGGGGTGCCGCCTGTTCCAGCCGCGCCGCCAGGTTCACCGGGTCTCCCACGACGAGTCGCTGCCCGGTCGACGGGTCCCCGGCGACGACCTCACCGGTGTTCACGCCGGTGCGATTGGTGAGGGTGACCCCCCACCGTGCATCGAGCTCTTCGTTCAAGCGGGCGAGGGCTCGGCCCATCTCCGAGGCGGCCCTGACGGCCCGAAGTGCGTCGTCTTCGTGAACCCGAGGGAGGCCGAACACCGCCATGACGGCGTCGCCGATGTACTTCTCGACCGCCCCTCCGTGGTGTTGCAGCACCCGGCGCATCTCCTCGAAGTAGCGGGAGATGACTTCCCGGAACGACTCGGAATCGAGCCGCTCGCCGAGACTCGTCGACCCCTGGAGGTCCGAGAACACGATCGTGACGGTCTTGCGAACCTCTTGGGGCGAAAGGACGGACGCCAGGGCGGATCCGCACGTACCGCACAAGCGGAACCGCTCGGGATTCTCCTCACCGCAGTTCGCACAGACACGCACGCGACGAGTCTAGACGAGCGATCCCGGGCCGTTCCCGCTCGTCGGGTGCGCGATCAGCCCCGGTGTTTCCCGTTGACGACTGCCTTGACGACGTACTGGATGTCACCGTCGTCGAGTCGGACCACACTCTCGAGACACCGCACGAAGGGCCGTCTGCCACAGAACCGCACGAGGGTACCGACGTCCGAACGGTCGTCACCGTGGAACACCCGCAAGCGACGCAGACTGATGCCTCGGGGGAAAGCCGACTCGTCGACCGTGAAGATGAAGCGAAGCGGATCCTCGATCGAAGCCTCGGGCGCCGTGATGAAGGAGCGCTGCGGCCAGAAGCACACCTTGCCCCCGCAGTCGATGGCGTCGTCTCCCAGCTCCTCGGTGATCTCGACGGTGCCGCCCGCCGTCCCCGGCGGCACGATCACGACGGTGCCGAGGGGGTTGTCGGGCGTGATCTCCCCGGTCGTCATGACCGTCCCGCCCTCGGGTCCGACCGTGGCGACCACATGGTCCTGCGTGTCCGTCTCGGTCACGGTGATCGGGGCGGTCGGTCCGGTCGGAACCACCGCCAGGCCTTCGGCCGTGCCGCCGGCCTCGTTGAAGTACTCGCCCGGCACGGACGAGACCGTGACCTCGAAGTGGAGAGTCACCGATTGCCCACCGGGGACCGTGAATGGCCCGGACCAACTCAGCAGCTGCCCGTCGATCGAAGGATCCGCGGTCGTGATCCCCGTGGTCGATCCCGCCGTGTAGGCAAACCCGTCCGGCAACGTGTCGGAGATCGAGTTCAGCGTCGCGTCGGTCGCGTTCGGGTTGCCGACCTCGATCGTGTAGCCGTTGCTCCCAGCGGCCGGACTCGTGGCGGCGTCCGCCGTCTTGATCGTGGTGAGCGGCTGGAGGGTCGACAGGCTGCCGGCCTGCAAGAAGACATTCGAATCCAGCGACTGATCGGTCGCGTCGGCGATGGCGAGCTTCATGTGGTTCGTCCCGCCCGACGTGACGGCGGCCTCGCAGGTCAACACCAGGGTGAGCCCGTCCATCTCCGTATCGATCTGTCCGCCGCCGTCGCTCAGGTCGTTGTTGAGATAGAGCTCCGGATGGGAGCGCGGATCGGTGCCGAAGGGGTTCCCGTTGTTGATCGTGTTGATCGACACGGGGTCTCCTCCCACGGTCGCGCAGTTGACGTCGTTCACGAAGAAGGCGAAGACGTCGTTGAACGAGCTGTTGACGAACTCGTTGTACTCGTCGGAGGTGAAGACGTACTGGAAGAACACGGTGTCGTCGTCGGGGACGAAGTCGAACTCGAGCACCGCGGCGTCCAATGTCGAGAAGCCGGAAAGCTCGTCGAGATCCGGGTCACCCGCCGTCCCGTTTGCGGCCGTGATGTCGTCCGTCGCGTTCGGGCCGACGACGTTTGCGATGGACCCCGAGGACAGGACGATGCCGTCCTCGAAGCCGATGATCCCCGTGCCGCCTGCGAAGGATCCTGCGGCCACGTCGGCTCCCACATAGGTCACGTTCGAGACCGTGACCCCCGACCCCACGAGCGAGCTCGCGAGATCCTCTGGGGTGAGGGTCCCGGAGAGATCCTCGGTGGTGAGGCCGGGTGAGGCGTACGCTTGCGAGGCCGGAAGTAGCGTCAGAACGATGGTGAGGACGAACAACGGAAGGCTGACGCGACGGCGATGTCCCATGTGTCTCCCCCTCGAGTCGATCGCCACTCTGGATGGCCGATTGACCTCGGCACCACGTTCGGAAACTAGCCTCATGCCAAGCACGTGCATGCTGCAAATACGTGAGAACGTCTACGTACCGGCGCACCCACGTCGACGCGCCCGCCGCCTCGTGCCTGGCGGGGCCAGATGCGGTGGACGCGATCCCTTCCGGCGCAACGGCGCGCCATTCGGGCATCGGCAAGAGCAGGTCTCCCGTTCCGTTCGGAGTCATCCCGTCGCGGGCACGCTCTGAGCAGAGTGGTCGCAACTCACGACCCTGAGCCGATTTCCGACCATGTTTTCGCTTGCGGCGTCGGGGGGGTCCCGGTCTGAACGACGTCTTCGGCTGATGGTGGGCTGAACTCGGTTGTCCTGAAGGAACTTGCGAGGGGAGCGAGGAACAGATGGCCCATGGGATGCCGATTGCCGAGCACTCCATCGCGACCAACGGCGTCACGAGACATGTCATGCCGATATTCGGTGTCTGGGTGGGCGATGCTCTGTTCTTCACAGGGCTCGCACGAGCCGCAATGCGAAGAACCTCGCGATCAACGCCCGATGTGTGGTCGCGGCTGATGTCCCACCCTTCGGTCGCAGGGCGGCGTGCGCCGAGGGCTCGAGCGCTATTGTTTCGATATCGCCGTCGGAACAGAGCTCCACTCGAGCCGCCCATGAGCCGCATTGAGGTCCGCGACCTCGGCGAGCCCGAGGCAGTCGTGAGCCATCCGCTGGGTGTTTCGTACCAGGTTCGCCTTGCCCAAACGGTGATCAGCCGCCACGTCCTCCAGCCTGGCTGGAGCTGGGAGGAACATGCCCAGCCCATGGTCGGCACGTCCTCATGCGAGCTCTACCACCGCGGCGTGGTCCTCAGCGGACGGATGGGGATACGGACCGATGAGGGCGAGGAGCTCATCATCGGCCCCGACCAGGTGTTCGACCTACCGCCCGGGCACGTGACCTGGGTGGAGGGCGACGACGTGCTGGTGATGGTCGACTGGGCCGGCGGCGCCGGGTTCGACCCACGACCCGGT
>JBOGVL010000229.1:0-4910 GCA_050692535.1 Actinomycetota bacterium
CTTCGAGGCCGTGCCCGTCTCGTCCGTGCGACGGTCGATCGCCGAGAACCTGACGAAGGTGGCGTCGATCCCCCAGGTGACGACGTTTCGCGAGCTGGACTGCTCCTCGCTGGAGCGGTTCCGGGAAACGTTGGAGGTGTCGCCCCTGCCGGTCGTCGTCCGGGCCCTGGCGGAGGTGGCCGCCGACCACCCGTGGATCAACGCGTCGTGGGCGGGAGACGAGATCCGGCTCCACCGGACGGTCCACGCGGCGATCGCCACCGACACGGAGGCCGGGCTCGTCGTTCCCGTCGTGAGGGACGTGCGGTCGATGGGGATCGCGGCCCTGGCCGCCGAGATCGCCCGGCTCGCGGAGGGGGCGCGCGCCGGCACGCTGCCGCTCGCGGACGTGACCGGGGCGACGATCGCCGTCTCGAACACGGGGAGCTACGGGTCCGAGTCGGGAACTCCCCTGCTCAACCCGGGCCACGCGGTCACGATCGCGCTCGGCGCGATCGCGCCTCGGCCCCTCGTGGTGGACGGGAGGATCCAGGCGGCGCCGGCCTGCACGCTGTCGCTGACGTTCGACCATCGGGTGCTGGACGGTGCCACCGTCGGGCGCGCGCTCGGCGCGCTCGTGGACCTGCTCGAGTCCCCGGAGCGGCTGGAGCGACTGCCGAGATGAAGGTCGTCTCCCTCCTGCCGTCGGCGACCGAGATCGTCTTCGCGCTCGGCATGGGCGACGCTCTCGCCGCGGTCACCGACGAGTGCGACTGGCCGCCGGAGGTGGACGACAAGCCGGTCGTCTCTCGGAGCGCGCTGCCGCCGGGACTCGCCACGTCCCGGGAGATCGACGACGCCGTCCGGACGCGGATGGACGCCAAGGAGCCCCTCTACCGGCTCGACGTGGATCTGATCCGGCGGATCGAGCCCGACGTGATCCTGACACAGGACCTCTGCCGCGTCTGCGCGGTCCCGAGCGGACAGGTGGAACGCGCGCTGCAGGAGATCGGCGCCTCCCAGGCCCAGGTGCTCTCGCTCGATCCGCACTCGCTGGACCAGGTGGTCGACTCGGTCCTCGCGACGGCCCGCCTGCTCGGCGTGGCGGAACGCGGCGAGGAGCTCGTTGCGACGCTGGGCGACCGCCTCGCGGCCGTCGGCCACGTCGCCGAGCGGCTCCCCTCGGTACGGGCGTTCGCCCTCGAGTGGCTCGCCCCACCCTTCGTGGGCGGTCACTGGGTTCCCGACATGGTGCGAGTGGCCGGCGGCCAGAACCTGCTGAACGAGCCCGAGCTCCCCTCGCGCGTGGTGACGTGGGACGAGATCGAGCGGGCGGCGCCGGAGGTCGTCGTCTTCATGCCGTGCGGATACGACCTCGACGCCGCACAGGACGAGGGTGAGGAGCTCCTCGGGCATCCGCGGACGTCCGAGCTTCCGGCGACCCGGACGGGCAACGTGTTCGCGGTCGACGCGACCTCGTACTTCTCCCGGCCGGGACCGCGGGTCGTGGACGGCGTCGAGGCGCTGGCCTGGGCGCTGCACCCGGACGCCTTTCCCGAACCGCCCGCTGGCCGCATCGTCCGCCTCGGCCTCAAGTAGCGAAGCGGTAGGCCGACGCCCGGGGGCCCTCAAGGAGCGAACCGGTAGGCCGACGATCGGGCCTCAAGGAGCGAAGCGGTATCCTCGCGCCCGTGAAAGGGCAGAACCTCGTGTCGCCCGCCGACGTCGGCAAGCGCGTGTCCTTCCAGTTCGAGCTGCCGAACGGCTTCGTCGGCGAGGCGGTCGGAGTGTTCGAGTACTACGACGAGCCGGCCGAGACCTACATGGTGCGGCGCAAGAACGGCGAGCTGGCCCGCGTACCGGCTCGCGGCGTCCGCTTCGGCAAGGTCGTCGAGGGGTGACCGTGGCCGGGGTCGGCCGGGGCGCGCGGACGTGAGCGACGAGCTCGCCGCCGCGTTCATCCGTCGCCGCCTCGGCTCGGAGGACGCGCATTACGGCGGTGGCCTGGTCGCGGGGTCCAAGCAGCTCGAGGTCATCGGCGACCTGATCACCGAGCTCGCGATGCGATACGACGGCGACGAGGGCCTGTTCCGCGCCTACGAGTCGGTCGAGTTCCTCGCGCCGTTGTACGCCGGGGACTGGATCGAGGCGCGCGGGAGGATCGTCCGCGTCGGCACCACATCGCGCACGTGCGAATTCGAGGTCTGGAAGGTGGGGGGCGCGCGGTCCGACGTCTCGGACTCGGCTGCGGAGTTCCTGGACGAACCGGTCCTCACGTGCCGGGCGGTCGGAACGACGGTCGTGCCGAAGGAGCACCAGCGTTTCTCCCGCTGAGCTCGAGCCGCTGAGGGAGCTCGCCGTCCGGGTCGCCGAGCGCGCCGCGGACATCCACCGCGAGGGGCGCGAACGTGGATTCTCGGTCAGCGAGAAGACCTCGGCCGCAGATCTCGTGACGGAGGTCGACCGGTCCGCCGAGCGCGCGATCGTCGAGGGGATCGTCGCCCAACGCCCCGACGACGCGATCCTCGGGGAGGAGGGGACCGACCGCGCCGGCTCCACCGGCGTCCGATGGGTGATCGACCCGCTCGACGGCACGGCGAACTACGTCCGCGGGAACCCGGGCTACTGCGTGTGCGTCGGTGTCGAGATCGACGGCGTCGCGACGATCGGGATCGTCGTCGACTCCCGGGGGATCCGCACCGAGGGTGTCCTCGGCCTCGGCGCCGTGCGAGCGGGGCGGCCCGTCCGGCCGTCGGACCGCTCGGACCTCGCCGCCGCGGTGCTCGCGACCGGCTTCGGCTACCACCCCGAGCAGCGGAGGCGGCAGGCGCGAGCGGTCTCGTTGGTCCTTCCCCGGATCGCCGATATCCGCAGGACGGGTTCCGCGGCGTGGGATCTCGTGGCGGCGGCGACCGGCGAGGTGGACGCGTACTTCGAGGTCGGCCTCGCCCCCTGGGACCTGTGCGCCGGCCGCGCGATCGTCGAGGCGGGCGGCGGGATCGTCCGCACGTTCCCGCAACCCGAGGACGACGAGCTCGTGGTGGCGTCGCCGCCGCAGCTGCTCGACGGTCTGATCGAGCTGCTCGCGGAGGCCGGGCTGACGACGACGGGTCCGCCGGTAGCGCCGAGAACGTCCTAGCTGGCCTTCTCGAGGCCCTGGAGGACGTCGAGGAGGTCGTCGACGCTGAAGGGCTTGGCCACGAACGCATCGGCGCCGAGCTCGGCGGCCTTGGCCCGGTCCCGCAGGCTCGAGCGGGCCGAGACGACCACGACCCGGGGACGCTCGTCCTCGGGGAGCTCCTGCAGGTGCTCGAGGACGCTCCAGCCGTCCATCACCGGCATCATGATGTCGAGCAGCATGAGGGCCGGGTGGTGCTCGCGCACCTCCTCGAGGGCGGCCACCCCGTCGCGCGCCGCGAAGGTCTGATAGCCCTCGGCCTCGAGGCTGAACTGGAGCATCCACACGACCTGGGGCTCGTCGTCGACGACGAGGACGCTGGTCATCGTGTCCGTTGCCATCATCACTGGAAGGTATCGGCGCGTACCCACAATTAGGAATACGACCAAGGGACCGTTTGGCGGTGCCGGACGACGTCCCCCGTCCACGGGAACGCGGGCCGGCCAGACCACACGCGTCCTAGTCACTCCTCGGCACCCCGCCGCTCGAGGAAGCGGAGCCCGCGCCCCGGTACGACGCGGCCGATGGCGAACGCGTGGGTGCCCGCGTCGGCGGCGCGACGGATCGTCTCCCCGGCGGCGTCGTGGGGGACGACGAGGACCATCCCGACGCCGAGATTCAGCGTCGACCGCAGGTCCTCCGCGGCGACGCCCGAGGCCTCCGCCACCAGCTCGACGATCGGCGGGGTCGGCCACGAGCCGGCGTCCAGCTCCGCGCCCAGCCCGTCCGGCAGCGCGCGGGGGACGTTCTCGACGAGCCCGCCGCCGGTCACATGCGCCGCGGCTCGGACGAGGCCCTCCCCCGCCAGCCCGAGCACGAGGGGCGCGTAGATCGCGGTCGGCTCGAGGAGCTCCTCGGCGAGGGCCCGGCCGAGGCGCGGCAGCACGTCGTCCAGCGCGTAGCCCGCGTCCTCGAAGAGCGCCCGGCGGACGAGCGAGAAGCCGTTCGCGTGCAGGCCGGTCGCGGCGAGCCCGACGAGCGCGTCGCCCTCGGCCACGCGATGCGGCCCGAGCAGCTGCGCCTCCTCCACGACACCGACGCAGAACCCGGCGAGGTCGAACCGGCCCTCGGCCAGCGCGCCGGGATGTTCCGCGGTCTCGCCGCCGAGGAGCGCGCATCCGGCGCGACGGCACCCTTCCGCGACGCCCTCGACAATCGACGCCACCTGTTCCGGGACGACCTTCCCGACCGCGAGGTAGTCGAGGAAGAACAGTGGCTCGGCGCCGGTGCACACGATGTCGTCGGCGCACATCGCCACCAGGTCGATGCCGACCGTGTCCAACCGGCCGGCCATCCGCGCGACCTCGATCTTGGTGCCGACCCCGTCGGTCGCCGCGGCGAGGAACCGCCCCTCGCCGATCCGGAACAGACCCGCGAATCCGCCGACGCCCCCGGCGACCTCGGGCCGCGACGCGCCCCGGGCCAGCTCGCGGATCAGGTCGACGGCCCGTGCCGCCGCGGCGAGGTCGACGCCGGCCCGGCGGTACGCCTCGCTCACGACTTGGCGGGATGCTCGAGCAGGAACTTTCCGGCGCGCTCGGGGATCGGGATCGGATATTCCCCGTCGAAGCACGCCCGGCAGAAGCCGTCCTTGTCCTGGCCCGTGGCGGCGACCATCCCCCCCAGTGAGAGGTAGCCGAGCGAGTCCGCGCCGACGTACTGCCGGATCTCCTCGACGGAGAGGTCCGACGCGATCAGCTCGGCGCGGGTGGACATGTCGATGCCGTAGAAGCACGGCCACTTGATGGGGGGG